>DUVT01000169.1 GCA_012840905.1 Acholeplasmataceae bacterium | reverse complement strand
ATCATCGATACTGTTAATGGGTTATCCCCAGAGATAACTTTTATATCAACACCATTTTGTTTAAAGTATTCAATAGTTTCAATTGCATCTTCTCTAATATGATCTTGAAGTGCAATGATACAAATTGGTTTAACGTTTTTTGGTAAATCATCAGGTTTAACTTTATTGTTTGTATGTCCTAATATTAGAACTCTTGATCCATCTTGTGCAAACCTATCGATTCTAGCAGCTACTTTATCATAATGATCTTTTAATATAAATTCAGGAGCTCCAAGAATAAATGTTCCGTGTTCTCCAAATGTAACCGCAGAATATTTACGTTTAGATGAGAATGGTATTTTCTCAGTTGGAGTTAATATACTATTTTTATCAAAGAACTTAATTAGTGCTTCCGATGTTGGGTTTACATCATCAAAAGCATTCATCATCGAACCAACTATTTCTCTTACTGTAAAGTCGGTATGATTCTTTAACTCCACACAATCACTTACACGCATAGTACCATCAGTGATAGTTCCAGTCTTATCAAGACATAAAACATCAACTCTTGCAAGCATTTCAATACAGTAAAGTTCTTGTACAAGTGTTTTATATTTACCTAAGCGAATTACACCTACGAATAGGGCAATACTTGTAAGCAAGAACAAACCTGCAGGAATCATTGCAAGAATCGAACTTGCTGCACGAATTAAGCCATCACGATTCAAGATACCCAAATAGTCAATCGGTGCATCAAGTGATGATGTTATATATGTTGCAATCGCTAGTGGCAATATTATAATTGACACAAACTTGATAATTGCATTTAAAGTTCTAAGTAATTCTGATTTTGGTTTTAAATATACTTTCGCATCTTTAGATAATTTTTCAATATAGTTGTCTTTACCAACTTTATCTGCTCTAGCAACAACAACCCCACTAACTACATAACTTCCAGAAAAGAGTTGATCACCAACATTTTTATTAATTGCATCAGATTCACCAGTCAGTAAAGCTTCATTTACTTCCGCAAATCCATCTACAACAATACTATCTGCACATATTTGCTTCCCAGGAGTAAAGAGTAAAATATCATCAAGGACAACTTCTGAAACTGGTATTTCAATTTTTTGTCCATCTCTTACTACTGTAGCAGTTGGTGCCGACATTAACTTTAACTTATCAATCATTAATTTTGCTTTAATCTCTTGAATTATTCCGATAATTAAGTTTGGAATAATTGTTACTAAGAATAGTAAGTTTTCAAAAGATCCAAGCAATACAAAAATTACTGTGATTGTAGCATAAAGCATATTGAAAAATGTAAAGAGGTTAGAAAGGATTATTTGAAGAATTGTCTTACCTTTATCATCACCACTACTATTAGTTAGGCCATCTTCAACTCGTTGTTTTACAATCTCGCTACTTAAGCCTTCTAAAATTGATGTGTCTAAATATCTAACTATTTCTTTTTTAGGCTCTTCTTCTTTACCTTTCTTGTTTAAATCTATCTCTTCGCTATCTATGTCGTTTTTTTCTTCAATTTTTTCTTCTTCAATATTAGCAGTTGGGCTTTCAGTTAATATTGATAATTCACTGGAGATCTCTCTATCATCATAAACAACAACTTCTTCTTGCTTATCTTTGATTTCTTCAGTTAAATTATCGGTAACTTTGGGCTTTCTTGCCCTTGTTTGTTTGGGTTTCTCTAAATTTTTCTTACTCATTTTTTCACCCTTTTCCCAATTTTTTATAAATTTATTCTACCATATATAGCGTTTTTCTTCAAGTGATATTTTAATAATTGAAAATGGCAATATTTTAAAAAAATCACCATCATTAAATATAATGATGGTGATTGATTTTTAATCTAATAATGCCGTATGATTATACTGAATAATCCATTGCAGCGTAACGTTGATATGTTCTATATCTTCTTTGAGATTCTCTCTTATTATGTTCTAGTAATTCTTGCGCTTTTTCTGGATTAATATTCTTAAGTTGTGCATAACGGTTTTCACTCATTAAGTGTTCTTCATATTTATCCCAATTTGGTTCTTTAGAATCAATTTGGAATGGATTCTTGCCTTCTTCTGCTAAGCGTGGGTCAAATCTAAAAGTAGTCCAGTAACCACATTCAACAGCAAGTTTAGCTTGTTGTTGTGATAAGCCCATACCACCTTTAATACCATGAGCAATACATGGAGAATAAGCAATAATTAATGATGGTCCATTGTAACTTTCAGCCTCTCTTATAGCACGAAGCATTTGTGCTTGTGATGCACCATGAGAAATTTGTGCAACATACACATGACCATAACTCATTGCAATTGCTGCAAGGTCTTTTTTCTTACCTGGTTTACCTGCTGCAGTAAACTTAGCAATCGAACCAGTTTGACTTGATTTAGAACTTTGACCACCAGTATTTGAATATACTTCTGTGTCAAGAACTAAGATATTAATATCTTCATTGCTTGCAATTACATGGTCAAGTCCACCAAAGCCGATGTCATATGCCCAACCATCTCCACCGATAATCCATTGTGATCTCTTAACTAGATAATCTTTTAATGTTAAGATTTCTTTTGCAACTTCACTATCTGAATCTTCTAATAATGGAATTAGTTGTTTTGTTACTTCGTTTGTAACTGCACTTGATTCCATATTATCTAACCATTTTTGGAATAACTCTTTAATTTCAGCTGATACACTACCTTCTTCGATAGCTTTTTCCATCATTAAGCCAATGCGACTTCTAATTGTTTCAGTTGCAATTTTAATACCGAAACCGAACTCTGCATTGTCTTCAAATAATGAGTTAGCCCAAGCCGGACCTTTACCTTCACTATTTGTAGTATATGGAGTAGATGGGAATGAACCACCATAAATTGATGAACATCCTGTTGCGTTAGCAATAACCATTCTATCTCCAAATAATTGCGTAACTAACTTAATATATGGAGTTTCACCACATCCTGCACATGCACCATGGAATTCAAATAAAGGTTGTGCAAATTGTGAGTTTTTAACGTTTGATGCTGTATCAACTAATTCAGATTTATAAGTTACTTCATTAAAGAAGTAATTTGAAACTTCTTCCATTCCATTATGAACTGCATCAGCAACTGGAACCATACGTAATGCTTTTTCACCTTTTTTACCAGGACATACATTTACGCACACTTCACATCCTGTACAGTCAGGAATTGATACTACGATTGAGTATTTTAAGCCTTCAAATCCTTTTCCAATTGGATTTAAGAATTGTGAATTTTCTGGAGCATTTGCTTGTTCTTCTTCAGTACTTAAGAATGGTCTAATAACTGCATGTGGACAAACGAATGCACATTGGTTACATTGGATACAGTTTTCTTCAATCCATTCTGGAACGAATGAAGCAATGTAGCGTTTTTCATATGCTGCACTACCATTTTCCATTGTACCATCAACATAATCAGTAAATGCACTTACTGGTAAATCATAACCACGAATTGCATTAACTTCACTAGCGATAGTTTTTACGAAATGTGGTAGTTCTTGTTCTGTTTGTTTTTCATCTGGTAAGTTCGCCCAAGCAGGATCAACCGGAACTTCTCTTAAGTGTTCGCCACCGATATCGATAGCTTTGTAGTTCATATCTACAACTGCTTGACCTCTCTTGATATATGACTTATATGCATATTTCTTCATTAATTCTTTTGCTTCTTCAAATGGCATAATTTGTTCATTTAATTTGAAGAATGCAGATTGAAGAATTGTATTAGTTCTATGACCTAAACCAATTTCTTTTGCAAGTGTAACCGCATCAATTACATATAATTTTGCATTTTTACGAGCAAGTTCACGTTTGAATGAATTTGGCATAAACTCAACCAATTCTGCATCACTTAAGCTTGTATTAAGCAAGAATCTACCATTGTCTTTTAAGTCCTTTAACATATCATACTTTTGTACATATGTATCTAGACTACAAGAAATGAAGCCTGCTTTATTTACAAGATAAGTTGAACGAATTGGTTTTCTAGAGAATCTTAAGTGGCTTCTTGTAACCCCACCAGATTTCTTAGAGTCATATGCAAAATATGCTTGTACATAATAATCTGTATTATCACCAATTAATTTAACTGTATTTTTGTTAGCACCTACAGTACCATCACTACCTAAACCATAGAAGATTAATTGGCTTACTTCATCGCTTAATACATCAATATTTCTTGTAATTTCAAGTGATGTATGTGTAACGTCATCTACGATACCAATTGTAAATGATCTTTTTGCATTTTCACCTTTTGCAAGGTTATCATATACTGCAAAGATTTGTGCTGGATTAGTATCTTTACTTGATAGACCGTATCTACCACCAATAATAAGTGGGGCATTTTCTTTGCCATAGAATACTGATTGAACATCAAGTAATAATGGTTCACCGATACTTCCTTGTTCTTTTGTTCTTTCTAACACTGCAATTCTTTCAACAGTCTTAGGCATTACTTTTAATAAGTGTTCTGCTGAGAAAGGACGGAATAAGTGAACAACTACTAAACCAACCTTTTTATTTTCTTTTTCGTTTAAGTAATCAACTACTTCTTTAATTGTTTCTGTAACTGATCCCATTGCAATAATGATATCAGTTGCATCTTCAGCACCATAGTATACAAATGGCGCATAATGTCTACCTGTAATCTTAGAAATTTCTTTCATGTATTCTTCTACAATATTTGGTACAGCTTGATAATATTTATTTTGAGCTTCACGTGCTTGGAAATATACATCATCGTTTTGAGCTGAACCTCTAGTTACAGGATTGTTTGGATTTAATGCTCTTCTTCTAAAACGATCAACAGCATCTCTGTCTAATAATTTATTTAATTCTTCGTAATCCATTACTTCAACTTTTTGGATTTCATGACTTGTTCTAAATCCATCAAAGAAATGTAAGAATGGAATACTTGATTTGATTGCTGAAAGGTGAGCAACACCAGCTAAGTCCATAACTTCTTGAACACTGCTTGTTGCAAGCATAGCCCAACCAGTTTGACGAGCTGCCATTACGTCTTGGTGGTCACCAAAAATAGATAATGCTTGAACAGCTATACTACGAGCTGATACATGAATAACCCCTGGTAATAACTCTCCTGCAATTTTATACATATTCGGGATCTTTAAAAGTAATCCCTGACTTGCTGTAAATGTCGTTGTTAAAGCACCCGCTTGAAGTGAGCCATGAACAGTTCCTGCCGCACCTGCTTCTGACTGCATTTCAACCACTTTAACTGGCACACCAAACAAGTTTTTCTTTCCTTTACTTGCCCATTCATCTACATACTCTGCCATAGTTGATGAGGGAGTAATAGGATAAATTCCAGCCACTTCGGTAAACGCATAGGCATTCCAAGCCGCAGCTTGATTACCATCCATGGACTCAAAAACTTTCTTTTTTGCCATTATATATAAACCTCCACATTTATTTTTCAATTCATAACTATTATACTACAATATCCTCTAATTCACAAGGTTAAATTTTGTTTTTTTAAGCATATCGCTTGAAATTTACATATTTTTCGTTTTTTTGATTTTTCCTACTCTTTTTATTACCTCTTCATGAATGTCATTTGGAATAATTAAATCTTGTTTTAAGTATTTTTTTAGAAAAAAATAAGTAAAAGCAATAGCATCAATTTCAATTTTTTGCTTTATAAAGTCTCCATTATGATGTATGGGATGTTTATAGTTTTTCATTTCTTCATCCCAAATAGCTAGTAAATCCTTTGGTTCGTTACTCATATTTTTATTTCTAATTTGAAAATCTTGATAAGCATGCCTCATCTCGTGTATTAATAGAGCAGTAAATTCTAAATCATTAAAATTATTTATAGCACCACTGTTAATACATATGACATTAGAACCAGGAATATAATAGCCTGCAACTTCTTTATACTCATTATTCAACTTTACAAATGTTACATCTACTTTAGGTATTTGTAAATAGTTGGCAATGGTTGAAACTATGCTCATTGCAAACTCTTCATTAATAGCCACTTCACTTACCTCCTTTGAGTATTATAACAAAGCCAACATAAAAAATAAAGATTTTATTCCTGCAAATATATGATATAATTTATATAAGAAGGTGTAGAAAATGAAGACATTAATTATTGGTATTAATTCAAAATATATTCACCCAGCCATGGGTGCATTTCAAATTTATACAAATTCAATTCATCCTATTGAATTGAAGGAATTTACAATCAAAGATAATAAAGAAAACATAATAGAATTCATCAACAAGCAAGATTTTGACATCCTTGCTTTTTCAGTTTACATCTGGAATATAAGTTTTATCCACTCGATAATTTCCGAGTTAAAACATATAAAAACAATTATTTTAGGTGGTCCAGAAGCTAGTTATAGACCTAATGATTTTCTTAAATATCCGAATGTTCAGTATATTATTAAGGATGAAGGCGAGGAAGCATTTAATAAATTAATCTCTGAATTAAAAGGAAATAAAGACTTTTCAAAAGTTCCAAATCTCTATTATAAAGATGGAAATCAATATAAATTTACATATCCAAAAAAACCAAATATTAAAAATATTAAGTATGATTATTCCTTAATAAAAGATTTTAAAAACCGCGTTGTGTACTTAGAAGCAAGTCGTGGTTGCTGTTTTAGATGTGCATATTGTCTTGCATCTTTAGAAAAAACTATTAGATATTTAGATTTTGATTTAGTTAAAGAACACATATTATTTGCATTAAAAAATGGAGCTAGGGTTATTAAGTTCTTAGATCGTTCGTTTAATATTAATGTAAATTACACTGAAGCTATTATCAAATTTTTAAAAGAACATAATAATAATTACACTGTATATCAATTCGAAGTTGTCGGTGATTTATTAGATAAAAAGATTATTGAACTATTAAAAACTGTTCGAAGAGGACAAATACGATTTGAAATCGGAATCCAATCCCTAAACGAAACAGTAACAAGAGCAGTAAATAGAACTCAAAATTTATTTAAATTAATAGAAAACATTAATGCAATCAAAGATAACATTATAATCCATCTTGATTTAATAGCTGGGCTTCCTTACGAAGACAAGGCAAGTTTTATCAATACCTTTAATAAAACTTTTGAAATATTTCCTGATGAACTACAACTTGGATTTTTAAAGGAATTACAAGGAACCGAAATTAGTTTAACTAAAGATATTCACGAATATATTTTTGAACCAAACCCTCCTT
>DUVT01000168.1 GCA_012840905.1 Acholeplasmataceae bacterium | reverse complement strand
TTATAGAAAGGAAGTTTAAAACGTTAAGACAGTATGTTCCGATTGTTGCAAGAGTACATGGTGAACATCATCCTGAGTTTTATGATGTAAAAAAGGTTTTTGAAGAAATGGTTGAAAAATTAGCAAATAGCGATCAACTAAATCTCGATACTGAAATTCTAAAATTAAGAGAAATTACAAACAATTATGAAGTTCCAGGTGATGTTTGTGAAAGTTATGAAGCAGTTTATGTAATGTTAAAAGAAATAGATGATACTTATTTTGGTTAAGTAGAAGGGAGGCTAAATGCAAAGGTTCATATTAAAAAACAAAAACTATATAATTATTATAAGTATAGTTTTAATCGTAACAGGTTTTATTAGTAAACTGGGGTTTAAGAATGATTTAATTTTTGAAATAACTCTAGCTGCAGCATCAATTATAGGTGTTATACCAATTGCGATTCAAGCTTATCAAGCCTTAAGAATAAAAGTAGTAAGTATTGATGTGCTTGTTACAATTGCTGTTACTGGTGCATTTATTATTAAAAATTATGAAGAGTCAGCAATTGTTACATTTTTATTCTTATTTGGTGCCTTCCTTGAACAAAGAACACTTAACAAAACACGTTCAGCGATTAAAGAATTAACTGAGATGGCTCCAGAAAGTGCACTTAAGTTAATGGAAAATGGCGAGTTTGAAGAAGTGGAAGTAGACGAAGTTGATGTTGGTGATACATTACTTGTAAAAACTGGCTCAAAGATACCAGTTGATGGAACTGTAATAACAGGAGAGGGATATGTTAATGAAGCTAGTATAACTGGCGAATCGATTCCGGTTGAAAAGGTTAGTGGTTTAAAGGTATATGCGGGAACAATTTTGGAAAATGGTACACTGCAAATAGTTGCAAATCGTGTAGGTGAAGATACTACATTTGGTAAGATTATTGAACTTGTAGAAGAAGCTCAAGATTCCAAATCTGAAGCGGAAAGATTTATAGATAGGTTTTCTAAATACTACACACCATTTGTATTACTCTTAGCGGTTGTAGTTTGGGTGATTACTAAAGATATCCCACTAGCAATCACAATATTAGTCTTGGGATGTCCAGGGGCTTT
Source organism: Acholeplasmataceae bacterium (assembly GCA_012840905.1). GTDB lineage: Bacteria > Bacillota_I > Bacilli_A > ML615J-28 > CAG-698 > DUVT01. The sequence continues at coordinate 6,375 of DUVT01000168.1, read as the reverse complement.
AGTAATTGGTGTACCAGTATCTAATGTTGCGGGAATTGGTAATGGTGCAAGAAATGGTGTTCTACTAAAGGGTAGTGAAGTAATGCACGATTTTAGTAGAGTTGACTCAATTGTTTTTGATAAAACAGGAACACTCACAATTGGTAAACCAAAAGTTTCAGATGTAAAATATTATGTAGAGGATCCTAAAGAAATCCTAGCATACCTTTCTGCGATCGAGAAGGAATCAGATCATCCACTTGCAAAGGCGATTGTGGAATATATTGGCGAAGTCGAGCCATTATTAGTCGAGAATACTGATGTTATAAAAGGCGGCGGAATTATTGCTTCTATTAAAGGAGAAAAAATAGCAGTTGGAAATGTTTCTTTAATGGAAAGTGAAAATGTTGATATAAGTGAAGAAGCTTATAAAGATATTGAAGCTTTTGAGAAAAATGGAAATTCATTAGTTTTAACTGCGGTAAATGGGAAACTAATATTATTAATGGGTATTCGTGATCAAATTCGTGAAGGTGTTAGGGCCGAATTACGAAGACTCAAAAAGCTAGGTGTAAAAAACCTAATAGTCTTATCTGGTGACAACCAAGGTACAGTAGACTTAGTTGCAAAAGATCTGGGCTTAACGGAGGCGTATGGAAATATGTTACCAGAAGACAAAGCAAATTATATTGCAACCTTGCAAAAGCAAGGACAAATAGTTGCCTTTGTAGGAGATGGTGTTAATGATAGCCCATCACTTGCTATCGCAAACATCGGTATTGCCATGGGGAATGGGACAGATGTAGCTATTGAAACTTCAGATGTTGTCTTAATCAATTCGAATTTCAGCTACCTGCCCCATGCTCTAGGTTTAACAAAAGCAACAGTTAGAAATATGAGACAAAATATATTAATTGCAGTCGGTGTAGTAGCATTCTTACTTTTCAGTCTATTCTTTAGTGAATGGATGAATATGTCGATAGGCATGCTAGTGCATGAAGCAAGTATCTTAGTTGTTATCCTTAATGGGATGCGCTTATTAAGATATAGATTAAAAAAATGAAAGGAGAAAATTATGAATAAAGCAACAATTCAATTAGAAACTCTAACGTGTCCATCTTGTTTACAAAAAATTGATAAAGCGGTTAAAGGTGTTGATGGAGTAAACAAAGATAGTGTAAATGTAATGTTTAATTCAAGTAAAGTGAAATTAGAATTTGATTCTAATGTAACATCAATTGATGCGATTGAAGGTGCAATCACTAAACTTGGTTATGAAGTTAAAAAATCACAAGTTAAATAAACATAGTCTCTTTAGCTAACTTCTAAAAAAGAAGTTAGCTTTTTTTATATAGCAGTATCATTTTATTTGACTTTTACATATTTTAATTATATAATGAAATAAATCTTAAGGATAACATTAACATTAAAGGAGGCTATAGATTGAAGAAAGTTATATTATATGTATTAGGGTTATTTATGATCTTAAATTTAATTGGATGCAAAAGAATCGAAGGATATAAATATATAGATGGTAAAGTGAATATTGTTGCAACAACAACAATGTTAGGCGATTTAGCAAAAGAAGTAGGTGGTGAACATGTTAGTGTTACAACTCTTATGGCAGTAGGAGTTGACCCACATAGTTATGTTCCCCGTCCTAGCGCAACAAATTCAGTTAGTAAAGCAGATTTAGTTATTATAAATGGCTTATTCCTAGAAGCCCAAATGGGTAAAGTTATTAGTACTATTAATGATGAGAAACTATTAGTAATTGGTGATTACTTTGAAGAATCACAGTTATTAAAAGATGAAGATGGAGCATTAGACCCACATGTTTGGTTTGATGTTGAAAATTGGAAAGTAGCTACCAATGCACTTTATAATAAATTAGTTAGCATAGATGGTGATAATAAAACTTATTATGAAAATAGAGTAAAAACTTATTTAGATGAATTAACAAAACTTGATAATTATGTAATAGATAAAGTAAAAGAACTTCCTGAAGAAAAAAGAATTTTAGTAACAGCTCATGATGCCTTTTCATATTTTGGAAAAGCATATGGGTTTGAAGTCTATGCGATTCAAGGAATTTCAACGGAAACAGAAGCAAGTGCAAAAGATATTCAAGATCTTGCTAATTTAGTAGTAGATCTAAAGGTTAAAGCAATATTTGTAGAAAGTTCAGTGCCTGAAAATACAATTAATTCTGTAATAAATGCTGCAAAAGCAAAAGAACATGATGTAGTTGTTGGTGGAGAGTTATTCTCAGATTCATTAGGAGATGAAATTAGTGGTGCTGATACTTATCTAAAAATGGTAAAGAAAAATGTTGATACCATTGTAAATAATTTAAAGTAGGTGAGAAGATGGAAGCAATTAGAATTCGAGACTTAACTGTTTCATATGATTTAAAGCCAGTGCTTTGGGATATTGATTTAGATATTCCTAAAGGTGTATTAATGGCAATAGTTGGACCAAATGGAGCTGGTAAGTCTACACTAATTAAGGCGATTTTAAATTTAGTTAAACCTGTCACTGGTAAAGTGTTATTTAATAATCAGCCTTATAAAAAAGTTCAAAAACAAATCTCATATGTTCCTCAAAGAGGATCAGTTGATTGGGACTTTCCAACAACAGTCTTTGATGTAGTATTAATGGGAAGATATGGCCATATTGGTTGGTTGAAAAGACCAACTAATAAAGATAAAGAGTTAGCAACTGAAGCATTAGAAAAGGTTGGGATGCTTGACTTTATTGATAGACAAATTGCAGAACTAAGTGGTGGCCAACAACAAAGAGTTTTCCTTGCAAGATCATTAGTTCAAGATGCTGATATATATCTTTTAGATGAACCATTTCAAGGAGTAGATATAAAAACTGAAAAAGCAATTATTACAATTCTAAAAGAGTTAAAAGAAGCAGGCAAAACAGTTGTAGTTGTGCATCATGACTTAGATACAGTAAGAGAATACTTTGACTATGTAACACTACTTAATTTAAAAGTAATTGCTAGTGGTAAAGTTAGTGAGGTCTTTACTAAAGACAATTTAAAAATCACATATCAAGCAAATACTTTAATTAAAGGAGTAGACTAAGATGCCAAGCTTCATTGCAGATAATTATACAATCATCATTATTACTCTAGGTACAATGTTACTTGGTTTAGTAAATGGTGTTTTAGGTGTTTTTATGACTTTAAAAAAACAAGCATTAGTTGGAGATGCCTTAAGCCATGCAACATTACCTGGAGTTGTGCTCGCATTTATTTTTACTCAAAGTAAAAGTATGATTGTTCTCTTACTTGGAGCTGCAATTTCAGCTGTTGCTGCGATGTTTATTTTAGAATTAATTAAAAGACAATCAAAAATAAAATATGATGCAGGACTTGCATTAATTTTATCTGCGTTTTTTGGCTTTGGGCAAATTTTATTACTAGTTGTACAAACTAGTGGAAATGCAGCATCTGCAGGCCTAAACAATTTCATCTTTGGTCAAGCTGCAACGATGCTTATTTCTGATATTGAGTTTATTGCAATTATTTCCTTAGTTGTATTATTTGTAATCATATTACTTTGGAAAGAATTTAAACTATTTATATTTAATAATGAATTTTACCAAAGTTTAGGTTACTCTAACCGCATAACAACAATTATTTTTAATACTTTAATTGTTATTGTAGTAACCATTAGCATTAGAACTGTTGGAGTAATATTAATGAGTGCATTATTAATTGCTCCTGCTGTAGCCGCAAGACAACTAAGCAAAAAGTTAGTTTATAACACATTGCTTGCAGGATTATTTGGTTTGGTTTCTGGAGCTTCTGGTGCAATTATTAGTTCGCAAGTTACAAATTTAGCAACCGGTCCTGTAATTGTTGTTATCCTTTGTACAATTGTCTTAATTGCTTTATTGTTTGCACCTAAGCGAGGTGTAATCAATAAACTTATTATAGATAAAATTCACCAAATTCAAATTAGAAAATATCATAATTTAATTCATGCATATCAAGAAAATGGTTTATTAGAATCTAGTGAAGACATAATTGGACTCTTAGAGAAAGGCTATATTGAAGAAAAAAGTAATAGTTACTATCTTACAGATGTAGGCAATAAAAAAGTAGAATCAATTATTGGAGAAAGAAAATGAATATAAGTATTTTATTAATCGCAGTTTTTACTGCCATGTCTGCTTCAATTGTTGGTGTGTTTTTAGTCTTAAGAAAAATGTCAATGATGACTGATGCTATTAGTCATACAGTATTACTAGGAATAGTGCTTGCATACATGCTAGTTCACGATTTAAACTCTCCACTTTTAATCCTAGGTGCAACCATAATGGGAGTTATTACAGTTTATTTAATTGAACTAATTGTAAAATCAAAAAGAACAAGTGAAGATGCAGCGACCGGAGTAGTCTTTCCGTTATTATTTAGTATAGCAGTAATTATTATTAGCTTACGTTTTCGAGATGTTCACTTAGATGTTGATGCTGTATTACTTGGGAATCTTGAGTTTACAGTTTTCGATCAGTTAGTCATTTTTGGAACGGAAGTTGGACCTAAAGCTTTATATATAATGCTTGGAGTCTTGATTTTAAACTTACTTTTCTTTATAATATTTTATAAGGAATTAAAGATTGTAAGTTTCGACGCTGCTTTAGCTATGGTGCTTGGAATCTCACCAGTAATAATTCACTATGCATTAATGTTTTTAGTATCATTAACTGCTGTAAGTGCATTTAATGCAGTTGGTGCTATTTTAGTTATTGCTTTAATGGTTGGGCCAGCAATGACCGCCCTTCTTTATACAAAGAACCTTTTCTCAACAGTTTTAAATGCAATCATAATAGGAATATTAAATAGTGTAGTTGGCTATTTATTCGCCCTATATTTTGATGTTGTTATTAGTGGATCTATCGCTACAGTTACATTAGTAGTCTTCTTACTTGTCTTTTTATTCAATCCTAAAAATGGAGTTTTATTTACTATATATAGAAGAAGCAGACAAAAAAATGAGTTTAAATTACTTGTCTTATTAATGCATATATATAATCATCAAGATGGTGGTGAAATATTACTTGTTGATGGAGTATATAAAGCAATCGATTGGAACTATAATTATTATAGAAAATATGTAAATCTAGCGATTGAAAAAGAATATATTGAAATTGATAGTAATCTATTAAAGATTACTAATAAGGGTACAACTTTAATTGAAAGTATGCTATCAAGAAGTGTATAATAGAAAAAAGAGGTGTTAATTATGAATCGCGCTGAGGAAGATTATGTAAAGATGATTTATCTCCAAACAGTTGAAAAAGATCTTGCTTTAGTAAAATTGCAAGAATTGTCGGAAGAAATTGGGGTTACTATCCAAACGACCAATGAAATGATAAAACGTCTTGAAAAAAATGGACTTGTAAAATATATTCCATATAAAGGAGTTAAGTTAACTAAACAAGGTAAAAATGAAGCAATAAGAATGATTAGATCGCATCGTGTGCTTGAAGTATTTCTTACTGAAACACTTAAATTTAATTGGGGAGAAGTCCATGAAGATGCAGAATTGTTGGAACACTCAGCAAGCGAACGCGTAATTAATGCTTTATATAACTTTTTAGGAAAACCTGAAAGTGATCCGCATGGAAATCCAATTCCAAAGAGTGATGTAGAAACTTTACCTGTAACCCAACTTTCAATTCATGACTTAGTTGTTGGTGATAAGTTTGTTATTGAACGAGTTAGTGAGAATAAATCGCTACTTAGTTATTTAGATAAACAAGGAATAAAGTTAAAGGATGAATTCACATTAAAAGCAAAAGATGTTGAGCTTGGGGTTTTTGAAATTGAAGGTAAAAATACTTATACAATAAATAGTAATATTGCTAAGTTAATTTATGTAAAATTGAATTAAAAAAAGTGTTTTAGATTTTATTCTAAAACACTTTTTAACTTTGCCTTTTTGTTTTTAAAGATATAGCCATCATTATTTTGATAAAATTCAAGTATTTTATCTTGATGGATTGGTCTACTGTAATAATAGCCTTGTCCATAGTCAGAGTCAATAGCTCTAATCTTTTGATCTACAGTTTTATTCTCTATACCTTCAAACAACACTTTAATTCCTTGTTTGTGAGCAAAAACAATTACACCTTCAATGATATGAATAACATTTGAATCTTCATCAAGTTGTTGTGAGAAGTAAGAATCAATTTTAAATGTTGAAGCTGGGAACATATGAAGTGATGATAAAGAAGAATAACCTTTACCAAAATCATCTATTGCAACATCAAAACCATGTTCTCTTAAGCGAATTAATGTTTCAATTGAAGAAGTGCTTCTTACAAGTTCTTGAGTTTCTGTTAATTCTAATTCAATTTGAAAATCTTTGATTT
>DUVT01000167.1 GCA_012840905.1 Acholeplasmataceae bacterium | reverse complement strand
TAATTGCGTACATTCTTCAAGCACCTCCTCTTATAATTATTTAGGACACGCCATAAAGGTGGACTAATAGTCACTTAAAACCTGTTCTGTGCGGTTGCTTTTTTACAACATCTAATATTATACACTATTTCCAATTTAAAGTCAAAGGTTTTATAAATCTAATTTATAGCATCTACGTCTACGATGTTGTCTTGTTTTAAATTCTTTCCATTGAGATTTAACTTCTTCATTACTTTCTAACTCAGGACCTGTCTCAGCATATTCAACACCATTCTTAATAGCAGTTTGCATTCCCTCAGCTAGTATTAGTGCATTTACTCCTAGCCCATGATATTGTGGTTTTACTGCAACCAAATACATATCTAGTACTTTATGAGTTCTTAATGCTTTTAAGGCTCTAATAAATCCTAATGGGAATAATCTACCATTTGATTTTTTAGTTGCAGCGTTTAGTGATGGAACCATAATTCCAAAACCAACCATTTCGCCTTCTTTATTTTCTACAATATATAAGTAATCCATATTAACTAGCGTTACAAATTGTTTTACTGCTAGTTCAATTTGTTTTTCTGTAATAGGTACAACACCGTATAAATGTTCAAAGGATTCATTAACAATCGCAAAAGCCTTATTCACGTATGGAGCAATTTCCTTACGTTTCTTTAGCTTTACAAGTTTATATCCATAACGACGTTTAATTAACTCTGATAAACGAATCAGTCTTTCACTCATTTGTTCTGGAGCGAACACTTGATATTCTACCCAATCTACATCTTTTACAAACCCTAATTTTTCTAAATGATGCATATAGTAAGGATGATTATATAATGTAATGGTATTACTATATTCATTAAAGCCTTCAATTAAAAGACCTTGTTTATCTAAATCACTAAAACCTATTGGACCTATTACTTGATTTAATCCTCGCTCTTTAGCCCATTTAATAACTTGATCAAATAATAATTTTGTAACTTCAAAATCATCAATTACATCAAAACGACAAAAACGGATTTGGTTTAAGTTTTTCTTTTTATTATATGCATGATTAATTAATGCACAAATTCTTCCGACAATCTTATTATCTTTAAAAGCTAAAAATAATTTAGTTTCACAATACTCATATGCAGGATTTTTCTTCGGGTTTAACATATTTAATTCATCTTGATAAAATGCTGGTATATAGTATTCGTTGTCCTTATATAATTTATTGGGAAAGTCCACAAATTTTTTTATATCTCGTTTTTTATTAATTTCTTTTATTGTAATCATTTGTATCCTCCGCTTAACTTGATTCTTTAGTTAATTATACATCTTTTTTACAATTTCGTAAACTATTATTTATATTTTTACAATCTTCGCTTGTATTTTCCTTTATATTATTTTCAAATAAGAAATAACCATAATAAACAATAATCGGAAATGCCCTAATAATATTTTTTATAACTTCAGGAACCATTCCTTCATAATCACGTTTTATATATTTTTTTGCTTCATCTAAAAACTTATAATAAATTGTAAGAATTATAGGTAAGATTGTTGCATCAGTTAAAAACTTTTTTAAAATTGATTCATAATCTATTTCATCATTAATTAAGTGTGAGTCAATTACTTCAAGCAAAACAGCAGATAGACCAGAAGCAAAGATAGTAGAGTTTATTAGACTAGTTTTGTCTTTAAGTAACTGAATACCAACTATAACCACAATAGCTGATAAGACAGATGAAGTATGTTCAAAGGCGGGGGCTTCAGTATTTGTAAAGTCGTGAAAAAATCTTGCTACTCCTTCTTGGAGATAATTAGCGATAAAACCAGCAATTACAGCGTAAGAAATATCTTTAAATTTTTCACTTCTACTACTCTTCATTTACCTTCACCCCATGTATTATTTTATGCAATATAATCTCAATGGGTATAAAACTATCTTAACATTTTTTTTGATTTGTGTTATAATAGTAAAAAATTTATCTAGAAAGATGATAATATGAAAAGTAAGAAAATTATTAAAATTAGCGTCATAACAATAATTAGTTTATCTGTAATTACAGGCTTTGTTTTTTTAATTTTAGATTTAATTGACCCAATTAAACAAGCCCTTGCAAATAAATCTTGGGAGATAGTAATTAAGAAGTTTGATTCCTATGGAATTGCTGCATTATTTGTAATAGGTTTTATTCAAGCAGGATTAATTCTAGTTACATTTATTCCAGCAGCGCCGCTTCAAGTTATTGCTGGAGTGGTACTGAATCCTATATTTGCCTTTATTACAATTATGGCAGGCATCTTCGTAGGAAATCTTTTAATGTGGGTAATTGTAAAACGATATGAAAAATTAGTTTCTAACTATTATGATAAAAAGTTAGAAAAAGTTGAATTCGAAGAAAGAAAACTTAGTAAGAAAATATTAGTTTTATACTTCTTACCAGTAATTTCATATGGTTTAATTGCTTATACTTGTGCTAAGTCAAAAATGAAATTCACAAAATACATTTTACTTACAACACTTGGTACAATTCCATCTGTAATAATTTCAATTAGTTTAGGACAATTAATTGTTGATGAAAGTTTATTTCTAATCTTAATTCTTGCGTTAATGATACTTTCCTTTTTAACACTAAGATATTATAAATACATTCAAAAGCTATTTACAAAAAAACCAAAACAAGATATGAAGTTCTTCCAAAACAATGTAAAAGAACCTAATAAATTTCTTTATTGGTTTTTTAAAGGTTTATTAAAAAAACTATATTTTAAAAAAGTTAACTTACAACTTAAAAATGTAGAGATATTTAAAGATGTAGAAGGGCCATTCATCTTGTTATATAATCATCCATCATTTTTTGATTGGATGTATACTTTTATTCCACTTTATCCAAAACGAGTAAATGCAATCATGGCCTATTACTACTTCTGCAATTATCGTCTTGCGAAAGTGTTGCATAAACTTGGATGTTTTCCAAAGTTCCTATATCAACCAGATATTAGTGCGATTAAAAACATTAAGAAAGTTATAAATAATGGTGGAATTTTAGGAATTGCACCTGAGGGTAGATTAAGTGCTTATGGTGAACTTGAAACATTAGCACCAGCAACTGAAAAATTAATTAAACACTTAGGTGCTCCAGTCTACATTGGTAAAATCTCTGGTGGTTATTTTACAAAACCTAAATGGGCAGCTAATATTCGAAGAGGACGTGTTGATCTTGAATATGAACTACTCTTTACTCCCGAAGATTTAAAAACTAAATCTTTAGAAGAAATAAACACTATTCTTAATAAAAAAATGTATTACAATGATTTTAAATGGCAAAAAGAAAATAAAGTTTATTTTAAAGGCGATAAGTTCGCAGAAGGTTTAGAGAACATACTATATGTTTGTCCTGAATGTGAAAATGAATTTACTATTCACACAAAAGACAATCAGATAAAATGTAGCCACTGTGATTTAGATATTACCTTAAATAATTATTATGAGTTTGAGTCAAACAATAAAAACATTCCAGAAACTATTAAAGACTGGTATTTATTCCAAAAATCTTATGAGGCAAAAAATATTTTAAAACCAAATTATCAATTAACTACAGAAGTTACTTTAAAACTACCTGACCCTAAAGGTAAAGGATTTGCGATTGTAGGAAGTGGTGTTACAACCCTTAATGAGAACGGGCTAAAATATGTAGGAACATTAAATAACGAAACTGTAACAAAAGAATTTAAACTTCAAAACATTCCAGCTATTCCTTTTGGTGCTAATGAAAACTTTGAAGTTTATCACGACAATACTTTATATTACTTCGTACCAAAGGTTCCAAGACATTCGGTTAAATGGAGTGTTGTTGCAGAAGCATTATATAACAAATATATAAAGGAAGATTTAGGCAATGAATAATGAAAAAATATTACAAATAAACAAACGTTCATTTATAACCGTTTGTATTATTTTAGTCTCATTTATGCTTTTAGCATATTTCTTAACCTTTTTGGTTGCTAAAGGAGTATATCATGAACTGGTTTACACACCAATAGAAGGAAAAGGATATTCGGTCTTAAAGTTTGTGTTCGCACCAATAAGATTATTATCATCAAGTGATGGGATTGTTGTAATAGTAATCTCCCTATTTATTCTTATCCTTGGTGGAGCATTTAACGTCATGGACAAAACAAATGGGATATATGCCTTAATAGCATATTTAATTGAAAAGTTTAAAAATAAAAAATATATTTTAATGTATTTGGTAGTTTTATTCTTTATGTTATTCGGTTCTTTATTTGGAATATTTGAAGAATCAGTAACTTTACTTCCAATAATTATATTACTTGCCCTATCATTGGGTTGGGATACATTTACAGGTCTAGGAATGTGTGTTATGGCAGCTGGCTTTGGCTTTTCTACTGCCCTAACAAATCCATTCTCAATCGGGCTTGCAAGTGAAAAAATGGGAATTACTGTTGTTGATGGGATTTGGTATAGAGCATTAATCTTTATATTAATGTATGTACTTCTTTGCATATTTTTAACTATCCACGTTAAGCGAATTGAAAAAAATCCTGAAACATCTCCAACATATAAAAATGATCAAGAAAAAATCAAAAATTTAAGTTTAAATGAATTTAAAGAGTACAATCCAAAAGTATTAAAAACATATCTGTTTTTATATTTAATAATTCTTGTAATTATATTTGCAAGTTCAATCCTTGAACCATTAAAAGGACTTGCAACACCAATATTAGCTATAAGCTTCTTAATTGGAATCTTTATATGTGGTTTAATTATTGGCGAAAAGTTTAAAAACTTAGTTAAGATGTTTGTAGATGGATTTATCGCAATGAGTCCAGCTGTTATTCTTCTATTACTAGCTGGTTCGATTAAATACATTTTAGAAGATTCACAAATAATGGATACTATTATTTATAACCTTTCAAGCATCTTAAATAATACTTCACCAATTGTAGGCATTCTCTTCATATATGCAATAATACTTTTTATTCAATTTTTTATTGGTTCTGCAAGTGCAAAAGTTTTACTAATTATTCCTATTATTAGTACTCTTGCAACAAAAATCAATATTACTCAAAATATTGCGCTACTTGCCTTCGTCTTTGGTGATGGTTATACAGATTTAATCTATCCTACAAACCCTGTTTTATTGATAGCATTAGGTATAGCAGGATTTTCCTATACTAAATGGTTAAAGAAAACATTCTTACTACAACTTTTAATTCTTGCTATTACGGTTGGTCTATTAATCTTAGGTTATTACATTGGTTATTAAACTTGTAAATTTAAAAAGGTCAGTTCAATTGAACTGGCCTTTTTTTACATATCATATTTACTTAATATTTGTGATGGTGTTAACCTTAAGAGATTACTTATAGGTAGGAGTCCTACTATCGTATTCACCACTAAAATAAATAGTAATGATAGTAATGGAATATACAAAGGATAATAAATCAAATCCATTATTTTATTAGCTTCATTTACAAATAAACTTACTGCAAGAATACCTAAAAATGAAGTAATAAAAGTAATAATTAAAATTTCTGTAAAGAATATCTTATATATATTTAATTTATTAATACCTAG
>DUVT01000166.1 GCA_012840905.1 Acholeplasmataceae bacterium | reverse complement strand
TATTTAGTAGAAAATCGTAAAGACTTAAGTAATATGATAATGTATAATACGATTGTTACATCAAAATTAGGTGAGGAAATCGTAATGTCTAAAGGAATTGATGTGTTTTCAACTTTAACAGGTTTTAGATATATTACAGAACAAATTAGAAATATTGAAAATACTGATAAAAAGTTTTTCTTTGGCTATGAAGAATCTCTTGGTTATCTTGCTAGTGATTTTGTTCGCGATAAAGATGCTTTGCAAAGTATGGTAATCTTAGCTGAACTTACTAATTTCTATATACAACAAGGAAAGACTATTACAGATGTTTTAGAAGAAATCTATCAAAAGTATGGTTACTATAAAGAAGAAACTATCAGTTATGTATTTCCAGGAATTGAAGGAATAACAAAAATTCAAAACTTGATGGATTTTTTTAGAAACACTACTTTTGATAATCTAAAGATTATAAGAAAAGAAGACTATTTATTACAAGCAGTAAATAATGAAAAAGGTAAAATTAACTTACCGATATCTAATGTTTTAAAATATTATTTAGAAGATGAAAGTTGGTTTGCAATTAGACCAAGTGGAACAGAGCCAAAATTAAAAATATATTACTCTGTTAAAGCAGATAGTAGAGATAAATGTACAGAAAAATTAAATAAATTAAAAACAGTTTTAGAAAATATTATTAATGAGGTGAAATAATGAATAAAAATTTCTATATTAATAATCGAAATAAATATTTGGATAAAGTTGAGGATTCATCATTATCTTTATTCTTTTCCAATCAATTAGTACAAAAAAGTCATGATCAATATTTTGATTTTGAAGTTGAAAAAAACTTTTATTATTTGTCAGGAATTAATCAAGACAATGTTATTCTTGCATTAATAAAAGATAAAGGAGTCAAACGTTCTGTTTTATTTATAGAAAAGAATGATCCAGTATTAGTAAAATGGGTAGGAAAAAAATTAGAAATTGAAGAAGCAAAAGAAATTTCTGGAATTGATGAAGTATATTATTTAGGTTCTTTCGATAATTTTCTTTTCTCACTTTATAATAATTCAAGACTATCAAGCGATAACTTACAAAATCTTTACTTAAACTTAGATCGCAGAAACGATAAAGGTTATACTAATCAAGCTTTAGAGTTTTCGAAAAAGTTTAGAAAAGAATATCCAGAAGTTAAGATTTTAAATTCATATCTAATGGTTGTAGAAATGAGAATGGTTAAGAGTGAAGAAGAAATTAAGTATATTAAAGATGCAATTAGAACTACCAAAGGTGGTTTAAATGAAATAATGCGTAGTATTCGTCCTGGTATGTATGAATATCAAGTAGAAGCATACTTTGATTTCCATTTACAATATACAGGTAACTTTGACACTGCATTTACAACTATCGCTGCAAGTGGTAAAAATGCAACTATTCTTCACTACGATAAAAATAATAGTTTAATTGGAGACAATGATTTAGTATTATTCGATCTAGGTGCAAGAAATAATTTCTATGCAAGTGACATTACAAGAACTTACCCTGCAAATGGTAAATTTACTGAGAGACAAAAAGAAGTTTATGAAGAAGTCTTAAATGTAAATAAGAAATGTATTGAGTTCTTAAGACCAGGTGTTACTTGGAAAGAATATAATGATTATGCAAAAAGCCTACTTACTGAAGCTTGTATTCGCCTTGGTTTAATTAAGGATGAAAAAGAATTGATTAAATACTATTACCATTCAATTGGGCATTCGCTTGGACTTGATACACATGACCCAACAAACCATGCTCTACCAATTCAACCTGGAATGGTTATTACAGTTGAACCAGGATTATATATTGAAGAAGAAGGTATTGGTGTAAGAATCGAAGATGATGTATTAATTACTGAAGATGGTAGAATCAATTTAAGTAGCGACATTATTAAAGAAGTTGCTGAAATAGAAGAATTCATGCAAAATAAATAACGAAAATAAATAACAAGTAAAATAATATATAGTTGGAGGTAAGAAAAATGAAACGACTATTTATTATTTGCTTGTTTTTTTTATTTGTTTTCCCCCTAAAAATTCGTGCATATAGCGTTACTGGTCATGAAATTTTTTCTGAGATAACTTTTAAAGAAAAAGGTAAACTTCTAGTTAATATGTCTACAAGCGAAATAGATCAAGGATATTATTATCTTAGGAAACCAAAATTTATGGGTTGGAAACATTATTACTTTAATATGAAAGAAGAAGCGACATATGTTGGCGAAGTATTGTTTGCAAAAAGTAATAGAAGTAGAGACCCAATAAAAATTGATTATAAATATAAAGACACAAATACAAATGAAAGAAGTGTTACTTATGGCGGAAGTTTAAGTGGTAAGTTTAAAAAGAAAATTAAAGGAATTGATGCAGAGGTTAATGCAAAAATTGAAGGTAGTATTAAAAATGTAACAAGTAATCAAACGATAGAAGAGACAAGCTTTTCTGTAACTATAATGCCAAATACAAGAATGATCTTTAGAGAAACAGGAGATTGTCTTGTAACTAATGGTGTAAGCAAATATTATATATTAGGAATAACCTTTAATAAAGGTGAATGGGAATATATCGATATCGTAACAAGATACTATGAACTATTTGAGGAGGAAATAGCATAGTGCGAGAAAAAGTAGTTGTATTAATAACTAGTGTAAGTATAGTTTTCTTAATTGTAATCTTATTTCTTAGTAATGTTCCTAAAACTATTGAAATTACTACTTTTGAGAAAGCATATAACATGGTTCAATTAGATAAGTCTGAGCAGTTTGAAATACCACTATTAATTAATATTGAAAATTCATATGTAGTAGATGAAAAAAATATTGAAAGTATAAGTATTAATAATAATCTTGAACTGGTAAAACTAGATTTAGTTAAAATTATTTTTCAAAATGAAAAAATTAATCTCAATAATAAATGGTTTTATAAGTACAGTTTTATTTTAAAACCTAATTTAGAACTTAATAATGATTTTAGTATAGAAATCAATGATGCAAATCTAGAAATCTCTTTTAAAAAAGGAGAAAGTATCAAAATAGGAATTGGTTCGTTTAGTTATTATTACTTTAACTCATATAAAAATGATTTATCTTTATCTAAATTAAAAGGATTGGTTAATGATCTTAAAGGTAAAACATTAGTAGGAGTATTAATAGGGTTAAAAAATAATAAGAAAAGTAATGTTGTAATAAAGAATATTATTCCGCTGGATTTAAATATAAATATTTCTAGTGATGAAATTACTTATTTACATGACTTCAATCAAGGTGAAGATATCTCAGATATTCTTGGTTATAAATATAATCTATATGAAAAGCATCTAAATAGTGAAGTTACTATAGAAGTAAATGATGAAGTAAACTTATTTATACCATTAAAATATCAAGAAAAAACTATCGTAAATAAACTAGGGTTTCTAATAGAATATGAGATTGGAATTAAAAGGTATTATATGTGTATAGATGATTTTATTTTTTTTGATTCGAATGACTATATAAAATATTCAAACAATTTTATAATTTATAAATATGAAAATCATTAATTTAATTAATTTATCAAAGTCTTATAGAAATCCAGTTATAAATAATATTAGTTATTCATTTATAAAAGGTAAAACATATCTTTTAGTTGGTGAAAATGGAAGTGGTAAAACTACATTAATAAAACTGATTATGGGTTTTATAAGTCCAACTAGTGGTAAAATTGAAAAGCTAACTAAAAGTATTTCTTATGTACCTGATAATTTAAGTTTTCCTGATTTTTTAAATGTTAATGAGTTTCTAATAAATTTGGGAAATATTTATGGTTTAAATAATATTTCTGATGAAATAACTGATCTTGCAAATGATTGGGAACTTGATTGTAGTCTTAAATTAAGTGAGTTATCTAAAGGTATGAGGCAAAAAGTATTAATAATTCAAGCATTTTTAAAAGCAGGAGATGTTTATATTTTTGATGAACCGCTTAATGGACTGGATAAGAAAATGCAAGAATTATTATCTAAAAAAATAAAAGTATTAAAAAATGAAGGGAAAACAATTATTATAATAAGTCATCAGATAAATATATTTAGTTCTTTAATTGATGTTATCTTAGAGATTAAAGATGGTAAATTATATGAAAGAGTTAATTAAATGTCATTTAAATTATTTGTTTTCAAAGAGAACTATAATTGTTAGTTTAATAGTATTGTTTTTTATCTTAATTAGTAATTTAGTAAAT
>DUVT01000165.1 GCA_012840905.1 Acholeplasmataceae bacterium | reverse complement strand
GTTTGATGCCAAACATCGTGCCTTCAGATTAAATTACTTACGTAAAAAGAATATTGACAGTTACCGTAATTTAATCGAAGCATTGAAATTAAGAAAATAAAAGGGTATTAACATACCCTTTTTGAAAAAGAATAAGGAGTATAAAAATAAATGAGTGAAAAAAAAGTATTCGAATATGTGCAAGGGAATCGAAAGTTTGTAGTTGAAGTAGGCGAATTAGCAAAACAAGCAAACGGGTCAGTTCTTGTACGTTTTGAAGATACAGCAGTATTAACTGCATCAGTATTTTCGAAGAAAAAATCTGCAGCTGATTTTTTTCCATTAATGGTATTATACCAAGAGAAATTATATGCAGCTGGAAAGATCCCTGGTGGATTTTTAAAACGTGAAGGAAGACCAAGTGAACATGAAACATTAACTGCAAGATTAATTGACAGACCACTTCGTCCATTGTTCCCTGAAGGATTTAGAAATGAAGTACAAGTTATAAATACAGTGCTAAGTGCAAATCCTGATAATTCACCTGAAATGGCAGCTTTAATTGGCTCATCATTAAGCTTAACAATCTCCGACATTCCGTTTAACGGACCTGTTGCAGGTGTTATAGTAGGACGAGTTGATGGAAAGCTTATTATCAATCCAACAGTTGAAGAATTAGAAAAATCAGATATGCATTTAACTGTAGCTGGAACAAAGGATGCAATTAATATGGTTGAAGCTAGTGCTAAAGAAGTATCTGAAGATGATATTTTAGAAGGATTAATGTTCGGGCATGAAGAAATTAAACGTTTAATTGACTTCCAACTAGAAATTCAAAAGGCTGTAGGTAAAGAAAAAGCAGAAGTTGAATTAAGAATAGTTCCAGAAGAAATTGACACTTTAGTTCGTTCAATGGCAGAAAAAGATTTACTAGAAGCAGTTGTAATTAAAGAAAAATTAGAACGCTATGGTAAAATTGATGAAATCAATGAACGAGTAATTGAAGAGTTAACTGAAAAGTTTAAGAACGATGATGATGCTGAAGATAAACTTCGCTATGTAAAAGAAGTACTAGAAACTATCGTTTATAATGAAGTAAGACGTTTAATTACAGATGAACAAATCCGTCCTGATGGTAGAGGACTTGCAGAAATTAGACCATTATCTTCAAGAGTAGATATTCTTGAAAGAACTCATGGGTCTGCAGTATTTACAAGAGGACAAACTCAAGCACTATGTGTTACTACTTTAGGGGCACTTGGTGAATACCAAATTATTGATGGTTTAGGTGTTGAAGAAGGTAAGAGATTTATGTTCCATTATAATTTCCCACAATTCTCTGTAGGTGAAACAGGTAGATATGGTTCACCAGGCCGTAGAGAAATCGGGCATGGAGCATTATGTGAAAAAGCTTTATTACAAGTAATCCCTGATGAAGAAACATTCCCATATACAATCCGTGTAGTAAGTGAAGTATTAGAATCTAATGGTTCATCATCACAAGCAAGTATTTGTGCGGGAACAATGTCACTTATGGCAGCAGGTGTTCCAATTTCTGCACCAGTAGCTGGTATTGCAATGGGATTAGTTAGTGATGGCGAAAACTTCATTATCTTAACCGATATTCAAGGTATGGAAGACCACTTCGGAGATATGGATTTCAAAGTTGCTGGAACTAAGAAAGGTATTACTGCACTTCAAATGGATATTAAGATTGCAGGTATTACTAAAGAAATCCTAAGCGAATCACTTGCTCAAGCAAAAATCGGTAGATTACAAATCTTAGACCATATGCTTGAAACAATTGCTGAGCCAAGATCTAAAGTAAGTCCATATGCACCAAAAGTTGTTAGCTTCAAGATTGATCCTGAGAAGATCCGTGATGTTATTGGTAGTGGTGGTAAAGTTATTACTGAAATTATTAACCAAACTAACAATGTTAAGATCGATATTGAACAAGATGGTCGTGTAACAATTATGCATACAGACCAAGTTTGGATTGATCGAGCTAGAGAAATGATTGAAAATATAGTTAGAGTTGCTGAAGTAAATGAACTTTACGAAGGTAAAGTAAGTAGAATTGAAAAGTTTGGTGCGTTCGTAGAATTATGGCCAGGAACAGAAGGTCTATTACACATCTCTAAAATCTCCAATGATAAAGTAGATAAGATTGAAGATGTATTAAGAGTTGGTGATGAAATAGTAGTTCGTGTAATAGGTATTGATGAAAAAGGTCGTGTTGATTTAGCGAGCAAAGATTATGATGAAGCTTTGAAGAAAAATAACGCTAAAAAACAAAAAGAATTCAAACAAAGAAAACCAAATAAACCTAATCAACAACAAAATGATTAGAACAAAATAACTTCTCAATTGAGAGGTTTTTCTATTTTTTATACTGAAATTTCCCCTTGAAAAAATAATGAAAATGATGTATAATATATAGTGTATTCAGGTAATCGAGCGAATAATTAACTTATTCGTTAGGAAAGTCCTTGCTAGCACAGGCTGAGATGTTTGTAGTGTTCATGCCTATATATAATCCATAAAATAGGACACTCTGGGAGAGTGATGGCGGAAGCGACACCTGTAAAATGGTTAGTTTCCCTAAGGTGCCACAGTGACGAACTTTTTGGAAACAAAAAGAGTGAAACGGGTAAACCCCATGAGCTAGAAACCCAAATTTTGGTAGGGGAACCTTATATTTGG
>DUVT01000164.1 GCA_012840905.1 Acholeplasmataceae bacterium | reverse complement strand
GTTCCTTGTGCAGAAGAAAGTAATATGATGGTTTTTGATAATGTATTTGCAGATATTGGCGATGAACAAAGTATCGACCAAAACCTCTCTACATTTTCATCACATTTAAAAAATGTAATTAATATAATAAATAATGTAACTGAAAATTCACTTGTATTATTAGACGAATTAGGTTCAGGAACTGATCCAATTGAAGGCTCTGCATTAGCTGTTTCAATTATAGAATTTTTACTTAAAAAACATTGTTTACTCATTGTTACAAGTCACTATTCAGACTTAAAAACTTATGCATTTAACTCAGATAAAATTATTAATGCTAGTGTTGAATTTAATTCTAAAACTTTAAAACCAACATATAAATTATTAATTGGTGTTCCTGGTAAATCTAATGCGTTAGAAATCTCAAAAACATTAGGATTACCAAGTGAAATAATAGAAAACGCAAATAAATTTGCTTATAATAATAATGATGATATGAGTCTTGTATTAGATAAACTTATTAAACAAACTCATGAATTCGATTCAAAGTTAAATGAATTGGAGAAAAAACAACTAGAACTTACAAAACAATTAGAAGAAAATGAAAAACTTAAACTTCAAATAGAAGAAGAGCGCGAACAAATTCTTACAAACGCTGAAAAGGAAGCTAGCAAATTAATTAGTGAAAGTTCTAAAAAGATTTCTGAGTTAATTGAAGAGTTAAATGACATGAAATTACGCGAAGTTAAAGCTCATGAAATCGCAAAAATTAAACATGAAGTTAAAGAACTAAAAGCTAATACAGAAGTAGATATTGAACCTATTTATACTAATTATGAGTTTGAAGCAAATCAAAGCGTATTTGTTGAAAAGTTTGGAGCGTATGGTATAATTATTAAAGAAAATAAGAATGATCGTTACGATGTACAAATTGGTAACGCAACTGTAACTGTTGAAAAAAAATACTTAAAACCAACAGATACTAAGCCTAAAGATTATCTTAAACCTAGAAAAACTGTTGTTTCTGTAAAAAAAGATATTTCAAATACTCTAGATTTACGTGGTTTAAGATATGAAGATGCTTATCAAAAACTAGAAAAGTACATTGATGATGCTATATATGGATCCCTCCATGTAGTAAGTATTATTCATGGATTTGGAACAGGAGTTATTAGAGAAATGGTTCAAAACTTCTTACGTAACTCTCCATATGTAGAAAGTTTTCGCTATGGCGGCGCTGGTGAAGGCGGCCAAGGTGTTACTGTAGTAACACTAAAAAATTAATTCTTAAATTTATTAGGAGGAAAAAATGGTTAAAAAAATTAGCAAAAATGAATTTAAAGAAGCGACTCAAGGGTTAACATTAGTTGACTTTTATGCAGATTGGTGTGGTCCTTGTAGAATGGTAAGTCCAATTATCGAAGACTTATCTAATACAATGGATGGTGTAAATTTTGTAAAAGTAAATGTTGACGAAGAAGGAGAATTAGCTGGACTTTATGGAGTTCGTAGCATTCCTACTTTAATCTTATTTAAAGACGGAGTTGAAGTAAATAGAATTATTGGTTTCGCACCAAAACAAAAACTTCAACAATTCATTAACAGTCATATGTAATAAATGGGCTTATTAAAGCCCTTTTTTTGTTTTTCTTTTTTAAATTTCTCTTAACATTGACCGGATAATTTGTTATAATATGTTTAATAGGAGAAGTGGATATGAAGAAATTAGATATTATAAGCTATAAACATGATGGTGAATTGCATCGTGTTTGGAAAGATGTAGTAAAGATCCACGAATCAAAAGATTTAGTAGTAATTGTTAATAATAAAGTAGATGTTATTGACGGAGATGGGAGAAGATGGAAAACTAGGGAACCAGCTATATGTTACTTCTTTAAAAATTATTGGTTCAACGTAATCTGTATGATTCGTACAAACGATGTTTACTATTATTGTAACTTGAGTTCACCATTTATAATCGATGAGGAAGGATTAAAGTATATTGATTACGATTTAGATGTTAAATTGTTTCCAGATGGGGAAGTATTACTGTTAGACAGAGATGAGTTTGACTTTAATATAAAAAATCTAAATTATTCAGATGAAATATTAAATATTATTAAATACAATTTGAAAATTTTATTAGACAAGATTGAAAAAAGAGAAGAACCATTTGATTCAAAATATGTATATGAATGGTATAATAAATATTTAAAAGAATCTAATAATATCTAGAAATATATGTAATACTAAAAAAGGTGGTTTAAATGAAAAAACATGTACAAGTAATTGTTGGCTTATTAGCATTTGTAACATTATTACTCTTTACTGCAGCATTTATTTTAAATCTTCTTAAAATTAATGCTTCTACTGTTACTTATATAGGCTATGGTTTTGCTTTAGCAGTTGTATTAATTACAGCTAAGTACTATGTAGATAAATTAAGTATGGCTTGGAAAGTAATATTTTATGTAATTGCAATCCTTGCAATCGTTGATTATTTTTTAAATATATTTTAAAAATAAGT
>DUVT01000163.1 GCA_012840905.1 Acholeplasmataceae bacterium | reverse complement strand
CTAAAACATATGATGTATTTTTAGATACACTGCTTGTAGTTTTTCCACCATGTTTTTCAATTAACTTGCTTGCTTCATCGCGAGTAAGCGTTGGGAGTTTTCCAGTTAAAACAAATGTCTTTCCAGCAAACACACTAGATTCTAGTTTAGGTTTTTCTACTTTAGAATCAATTCCAAGTTCAATTAATTCATAGACTAATTCCTTGTTATCTCTAAAGTAGTCAACAATATTTTTTGCTGTGTTATTACCAATATCTTTAATTGCAACAAGTTCATCATATGTTGCATTCATCAGCTCTTCTAAGGAACTATAATGTTCAGTTAAAGTTCTTGCAAGTTTATTACCTACTAACTTAATTCCAAGAGCTGCAATCACTTGGTGAAGAGGATTATTTTTGGATGCTTCTATCGCATTAAGTAAATTACTTACGCTCTTTTTGCCCATTCTATCTAAATTTACTAATTCCTCTTCATAGTTCTTTAATCGATATATATCTGTTATTTTTTTAATATATCCTAAATTATATAAGTCCTCTACAATTCTTTCCCCCATACCTTCAATATCCATCCCTGCTTTGCTTGTAAAATAAATTAGGCTTGCAAGGATGATACCTGGACACTCTGGGTTTGTACAATAATACATTGCTTCATCGGCTTTACGTTCAATCTTAGAATTGCAACTTGGGCAATATTCAATCATTTTATAAGGAATAGTGTTTTCTCGTTTATCAAAGTTAACTCTTACAACCTCAGGGATAATTTCTCCTGCTTTCCTTACAATAACATAATCGCCGATTTGAATATCTCTTTCTTTAATAAAATCTTCATTATTTAATGTAGCACGTTGAACTAAACTACCAGCAATCATTACCGGACTTAAGACAGCATTTGGATTTATACTGCCTGTTCTACCTATACTATAAGTAATATCTAAAAGTTTTGTTTCAACTTCTAGTGCTGGGAATTTGTATGCAATTGCCCATTTAGGACTCTTTATAGTATAACCTATTCTCTCATATAAATCAAATTCATTAACCTTTATTACAACCCCATCGGTTTCATAATTTAACTTCTCTCTTAAGTCTTTTAATGTTTCAATATAGTTAATTACTTCTTCAATATTTTCAAATTCTCTGTATTCTTGATTAACACTAAAGCCTAATTCTTCTAAAAATTTTAACACCTCATATTGAGTAGTTAAACCGTAGTTTTCTGGGTTTACGATCGTATAACAGAAAATGTCAAGCATACGTTCTCTTGTAACATTCGGATCTAGTTGTCTTAGGCTACCACCTGCAGCATTACGAGGATTTCTAAATTCTTCTTCACCATTTGCTTTTCTTTGTTCATTAATCGCATCAAAAACATCGCGCTTCATATAAACTTCACCTCTAACTTCGATGTCTAGAGGCTTAGTTAATTCTAGTGGCAGACTCTTAATCATCTTTAAGTTTAGGGTAATATTTTCACCAACACTTCCATCACCTCTTGTAGCTCCAAGTTGGAACTTACCATTTTCGTAAAAGAGTGTTGTT
This sequence comes from Acholeplasmataceae bacterium, assembly GCA_012840905.1. GTDB lineage: Bacteria > Bacillota_I > Bacilli_A > ML615J-28 > CAG-698 > DUVT01. The sequence goes on along the minus strand of DUVT01000163.1, from coordinate 1,254 downwards.
GCAATCCCATCAATTTTCAACTCCACATTATATGTAGGATTCATTCCTTCTTTTCTAATTCGCTTATCAAATACTCTTAACTCATCATAACTAAATGCATTTGCTAAAGAAAGCATTGGAGTTTTAAAAGTAACCTTATCTAATTTTTCACTCGGAGTATCGCCAACTCTTCTTGTTGGTGAATCTTCAAGTATATACTCAGGATACTTAGCTTCTAATTCTTCAAGTTCTCTTAATAAAGCATCATAAGCTTCATCACTTATTGTAGGATTATCAAGTACATAATACTCATAACTATAATGATTTAGTTGTTTTACTAATTCCTCAATTCGTTTTTTTATATCCATTGAAATCCACCTTTATTTATTTCTATAATATATACTATTATACCATATCAAGCAACTTTTTAAAAAGAAAAAACATTCAAAAAGAGTATATGAAAAGACACTTTTTGCATCTTTGCCATATACTCTTATATTTTAATTTTTAACTTTCTTTTTGAAAATAAAATCTCTCAATACTACAATATTTAATATTACAAACATTACAATTACAACACCTAATGAAATTAATGTTTGTAATAACCCGTTTGGTGCAACACCTAATAAATAAAATAACGGAAAACCAAGGGCAATTGCATAGAATGATTGATAAACAAGATTGTTAGCAGCTGGAGTTTCAAACTTCGGATCTACTTCTCTTAAAAGTATCATCCCTGTACTTGTAGTTCCAGTTAACATCCCAAATAGTGAAACGAATGCTTCTTGTTCATAACCTGGGAATAATAAATATGCTAACTTTCTTACATAGAAATACGTAATTATCGCGCCAACAAGGCAAATAATCACTAATGGAACAACTAATGATTTCAATACATTAATTTCAATTGCTGCTGTTCCTGCAATAATCATAAAGTCAAACATAAACCCACTTATACGATTTAATAAATAGTTGTTTGGATATGCTCTTGTCATTATTTTCTTTTCTCTTAATTTTTTGAAAATACTCTTCAAGACAACCGCAAATATTGAACCAATTAAAAAGTTAAATCCCCAAATCATTGGTTTAACTGTATTAGTACCAAAATTACCAAGTGGTAATTTTTCAACACCAAACATAAACATAAAGGTAATAAAATATACTAACAAGATTAAGGCAATTTGAATTGTTAGACGGTCGATTGCTTCTGTTACTGGTACTTCATCTGGAGAAGCAACTACTTCTGTAGATGTAAATTGGACAGTTTCTTTGTCT
>DUVT01000001.1 GCA_012840905.1 Acholeplasmataceae bacterium | reverse complement strand
TCTTAGTGTAAAGTAATGTATAATTTGGTATAATTTATATAGAATAAGAGAGAAAATGAGGTAGGAACATGGAAGTATTATTTGCAAACATTTTAGGAAACACATCAGTAATAGAATTGCTAATTATATTAGTCTCAAAAGCAATTGAAGTAACAATGGGTACGCTCCGTCACATTTTAGTTAATAAGGGATATAAAAAAGAAGGTGCAATTTTAGCATTTTTTGAAATTATTTTATGGGTATTTATTGCTTCCCGTGTAATTACAAATATTTCTGCTGCACCAATTAAAGGGGTTGTGTACAGTTTAGGTTATGCACTTGGTGTGTACTTTGGATCTAAAGTTGAAAACAAACTTGCATTTGGAAAAATATTAATTCAAGTAAACACTTCAGTTGATCATTCAGAGTTACTTGCAGCTACTCTAAGAGACTTTGGTTTAGGTGTTACGACATTAGAAGCTAAAGGAAAGGATTCAGATCGAATAATCCTTATGACTTATACAAATCGTAAAGGTAAAGAAGTAATCTTTAATTTGATTAGAGATGTTGATCCAGAAGCAATGATAACAGAAAATGATGTTTCAACCCTAAGCGGTGGTTATGTATCAAGTTGGCGTAGAATTAGCAAGTAAGCAAATTATGTGAGAAGTATTGAAAAAAGGATTATAATATAAGTACATAAGGAGGTATATTATGGCAGTTGAAACGGTAAAACTCGAGTTTGACAATCAGTACAGAGGCCACATGGAAGTTAAAAATGGAAAAGTTCCAATGGGTGAAGGTGCTATGAGCCCTTATAACTTGTTACTTGGAGCATTAGGTGGATGTTTATTCCATACATTCTTAGACATCGTAAATAAGAAACGTTTAACATTTAATAAAGTAAGAATGGAAATTAACGGTAATAAACGTACTACAGTACCTACTACACTTGAAAATGCACATATTAAGTTTATTGTAGAAGGTGCAGACAATGAAAAGCAATTTGAAAAGAGTGTTGCATTAGCAGAACAGTATTGTTCAATTCATGCGACTGTAGCAAAAGTTGCTAATATTACATTAGAATTAAGTTTTGAATAACAACGATTTTTCGTTGTTATTTTTTTATTTTACTGTTATATTTGCTTAAAAAATATAATATAATTTAGATGTAAAAATTTTACAATTTTATTGTAATCTTTAAAAATGTGTGGTATTATTTAATTGTAAGAAAAAATAGGAGGAATAGTAAATGCCAGCTTGGTGGGAAAGTTTATCAACCTTTCAACAAATAATGTTTGCAATAGCAGTACCAGCCACATTAATCTTATTTATATTCTTAATATTGATGATAATTGGTATTGATGGTTCTGATGCATTTGCTGGTGATCTTGATGTTGATTTAGACATTTCAGACATTGATAGCATAAATGTAGAACCGATTACTGATATTAGTGGGTTAAGAATATTAACAATAAGAGGAGCACTAACATTTTTAAGTATTGGTGCATGGATGGCATACATATTGGATAATTACCTTCAATCTTGGCTAGCTGGACTAATTGGAATTATATCCGGTGCAGTTGCTGCATTTTTAGTTGCTCTAGCATTTAAAGCATCACTCCGTTTAGAAAATGAAGGTAATATCG
>DUVT01000162.1 GCA_012840905.1 Acholeplasmataceae bacterium | reverse complement strand
TATTCAAGGAATAAATATCCATTTAAAGTAAATAATAACTATATATATAAAGAAATGGATATCGAATATTTATATATAAGAATATTTTATTACAATGATAATAATCAAAAAGAGGAAATAAACGTTCGTTATTCCCTTGAACAGTTAATAAATAAAATTCTTGACTAACACAATTGATTATTATATAATAGATAAGCATAGTTTAATAAGGAGGATCTATTATGAAAAGAACATTCCAACCTAATAAACGTAAACAAAGCAAGACACACGGCTTTAGGGCAAGAATGGCTACTGTCGGTGGAAGAAAAGTCTTAGCTCGTAGACGTCGCAAAGGTAGAAAAAGATTAACTGCATAGAGAAATTCCTGGACCACTTGTAAGTCAAAAAATTATTGATTGTTTTGTTTTGTGGTCTTTTTTTCTTATGTTAAGGAGAAAACATGAATAGAAAGTACAGTCTTAAGAAAAGTTATGAAATAGAAAAGCTAATTAAAAAGAAACAAAGTGTCGGGAATAGGTATTATGCTATTTATTTTGAATATTATAATGAAGAGACACCAAAATTAGCTTTTTCTATTACAAAAAGATTTAAAACTGCTGTAAAGAGAAACTATGAAAAGAGAGTTACTAAAGAAATTTTTAGAAAACTATTACCAAGGTTAAAAAACTTGAAGATGTTAGTGGTTGTAAAAGATCAAGTGGACAAGCTGACATTTCAAGAAAAAGAAAAACAGATAAATTATTTAATAGAAAAAATATTAAGGAGAAAACATGAAGAAGCAAAGTAAAAAGCTATTAGTACTAGGTGTTTTTGCCTTCCTGCTTATATTATTAACTGGATGTGGAAGACAACCAATTGACTATAAACCAATTACTGGGTTTAACGGTATTATTGATATATTAGTTTGGCCAATGGCTGCTTTAATGTATGGTTTAGGTAAAACAGTAGCTTTCGGTCATTATGGTGTAGTTATTATTCTTGCAACAATTATCGTAAGAACACTTGCATGGCCAATTTATGCTAAGACAAATGACTTAAGCTTAAAAATGCAATTGGTAGGTCCAGAACAAGCAAAATTAGAAGCAAAGTATGAAGGCAAAACAGATCCTGAAAGTATGCAAAGAAAACAAATGGAAATGATGCAACTTTATAAAAAGTATGGGATTGGTTTAGGAGGCTGCTTACTTCCATTTATACAATTCCCAATCTTTATTGCCTTTTTCCAAACACTACAAAGAGTTCCATTAACTAGAAATGGTGACTATCCACTAGATTTTGGCTTCTTAAAAGGTAATTTCCTAGGAGTTGATTTATTCCAAGGACGTCTAGATATCGTAACTGGTGAACCAATTGGTCAAATGCAAACTTGGGGTATAATAATTCTTGCAGCTATCGTTGGTATTACCCAAATCATAAGTCAAATTTTAGTTAGTCGTAGACAAAAGAAAGCTAAAGAAGAATCATTAGCAAATGTACCTGCATATCGTAGACCTCAACCTACTGATGCACAAAAACAAACTGAAAACACAATGAAAATAATGATGTATGGTATGACTGCAATGATGGTATTTTTCGTATACCAAAGTACAGCAGCTCTAGGTTTATATTGGTTAGCAGGAAACTTATATACTATGTTACAAGGTTATGTTAGTCATAAATTTAGTAAAAAACGCTTGGAACAATTAAAAGCTAAGTATTAAGGAGAAAAAAATGAAAAGAAGGTTATATGAAGTAAAAACTTTGGATGAAGCCAAACAATTAGCGGTTGAAGAATTCAAGGTTAGTGAATCCGAATTAACTTTTACAATCGTTAATCAAAAAAAGGGTTTCTTAGGAATAGGTGGAAAAATCTCTGTAGAAGCAGTTTTAGATGCAGATGGAATTACAAGAGGTAAAGAATATATTCAAATGTTACTTGATAACAATAATATTCAAGGTTTTATTGAAAAGAAAGTTCGTGGCAATAACGTAGAATTTAATGTTGAAGCTGGAGAATTAAATAGTTACCTAATTGGTAAAGGTGGTAAAACATTAATCGCCTTACAATCATTAGTAAATATTGTAGTAAATAACTACTATCCAGAAGAAGATAAAAAAGTTGTTTTCCTTGATATAAGTGGCTACAAAAAACGCCGTGAAAGAAATTTAGAAATGATGGCAACGAACTATGCAAAACAAGTGGCAAGATCAAGAAGAAAAGTACAACTTAATCGCTTAAATGCTTATGAACGTAAAATTATTCACAATAAATTATCTACTTGGAAAAATGTAAAAACATATTCAGTAGGTGAAGAACCAAATAGAACATTAATTATTGAATATAATTCAAATTATCAACCGAGAGAAAAAACTCAACAAGAAAAAACAGAAGAATAAAAAAAAGAGGTTTTAAAGCAAGATTACTTTAAAACCTTTTAATATACCAAATTTTATATTATACTCCAAGAGCTTCTTTTTCTAATTTAATTAAATATTCTTTAAAACAAGCAATACTTTTATTAACTTTAAATTCTTCAATGCATTCAAAATAATATTGTTTTTCAGTATAAGGAAATACTACAGGCGCTAGGCCATTCATTAATAAATGATAATTTAATACCATTCTTGCTAATTTTCCGTTACCATCTAAAAAAGGATGGATTTTGTCTAATTGTAACAAGCTAAAAGCTGCTTTTTCAATTATTTCATCAAATGTATTCGTAGGATAATCAGCCAAAGTAACAAAATATTTTTTCATACGGTCATAAACCTTTAGATGTCCTGGTGGCGTATGATTAGAACCTTGAATAGAAATATCAACATTACGATACAGGCCCCCAACATTTACTTCGTCCATTAAAATCTCATGTAGATCTTTTAATGCATTTTCATCAAGGTCTTCTTTGTTTTTTACCTTTTCGAATACGAAATCAATTGCTTTTCTGTAATTTTTGATTGCGATTACTCGCTTCTCTTCTAAAGTAGAAGGTTGATCCTCTAATACATTTTTAACAGCTTCTAATGTTAGATTTTGGCTTTCAAAAGAAAGAGAATGGTAAATAAAATTTGCGATAAAATCAACAGGGAAATTAGCTAAGTCGAACTTTTCAGATGCAATTTCTTGCATCTTTACTAACGGCAAGTCATTCATTTTTGAACCTCCTAATATATCTAAGATAATTATAACACAAGTTTTTTACATAATAAAGATATAAATAGTTTTAAATTTATAAATGTTGAAAAAGTGTACATTAACAAGTATAATAAATATAGATATTTTAAGTAGGTGTACAAAATGATTACTAAAAAATTCTTGCGCTTTATAAAACATACATTACTTATAATTTTAGGTTTAGGATTAATCTTTTTTATCAATGGTTTTTATGAAAAAGCAATTGTAAATGATAAGATAGAAGATTTTAAAGCAAGAGCTGAATATATAGGACCAGATGAAAACCTTAAAAATGTCCATTATTATCGCGTTAAAAAAGAATATGATTATGAAGATGTATCAAGAAATACTTTTACAATCGATGAAAGAATTATTGGCTCCAAAACAGATGTAATTATTACAAATCGTAACCCAATGCGAGGAGTAGCGGTATTAGATCCACTTGTTGGATTCTTATCAAAAAACTTCTTTGTTGGGCATGCAACTATTAATTCTCGTGATGATGGCAGAATGATGTATGAAGTATTAGGAAACGCAAGCACACCAGAGTATAATAAGGTTGTTGAAAGTTTGAATGATTGGATGATGGTTGAAGATCAACTCCAAGAAAAATCGGAATCTCCAATCATTATTGGCTTAAGAATAAAAAATACTACTGAAGAAGATCGCGATAAAATGATTGAATATGCTAATAATCAACTTGGGAAAGGTTATAACTATACTTTCTTATTTAATCGCCATCATACATTTTACTGTACAGATTTAGTAAGTAGAGCTGCAAAACATGCAGGAATAAATATTAATTATGACCATTTTGCAACAACCGGTAACGATATTATCATAAGTAAAAATACATATATCTTTTTCTTAAGAGAAACAATAATAGTTGATGGAGAAAAAGTCTTTAATGTATACTTTTTAGAACAAGAATAAGGTGAATAAATATGTTAGATACAATAGCGGCTATTTCAACTGCTTTTGGTAAAGGCGCTCTTTCAATTGTAAGAATGAGCGGAAGCGAAGCAATCGAAATTGCAAATAAAGTTTTTAGAGGTAAAAATTTAAAAAAAGTAAAATCACATACAGTCCACTATGGCCATATTATTAATGAAAATAAAGAAATTATTGATGAAGTTTTAGTTACAGTATTTAAAGCACCTAAAACTTTTACTAGGGAAGATGTAGTAGAAATAAGTTGTCATGGTGGGATTTTTGTTACAAACAAAATTTTAGAACTTCTTCTCTCAAGCGGAGCAAGGCTTGCTGAACCAGGTGAGTTTACAAAACGCGCATTTATGAATGGTAGAATTGACCTCACACAAGCTGAAGCTGTTAGTGATTTAATTGAAGCAAGAACTCAAAGTAGTTTAAAAATGGCTAATATGGGCTTAAGAGGCGACATTAGAAAACTAATTGAGAGTTTTCGTTCAGATATATTAACATGTATTGCAAGAATTGAAGTTAATATTGATTATCCAGAATATGAAGATGAAGAAGAAATAACAACTGGTCTATTAATTCCTATTATTACGAAACTTTTAAAGAGTATTGATGAAATAATCGAAAAAAGTGAAACATCACAAATAATTAAAGAAGGAATTGATACTGCAATCATTGGTAAACCCAATGTAGGTAAATCTTCACTCTTAAACTCACTTTTACGTCAAAATAAAGCAATTGTTACAAACATTGCAGGGACAACCAGAGATGTAGTTGAGGGTGTTGTTAATGTTGGTGGCGTTATCTTAAACTTAATTGATACCGCTGGAATTAGAGAAACAAAAGATGTTGTAGAACGAATTGGGGTTGAAAAAACTAAAGAAGTTTTAAAAGATGCACAACTAGTAATCTTAGTCTTTGATTACAGTAGTGAACTTGAACCTCAAGATTTAGAACTATTAGAATCTACAAAAGATAAAACCAGAATAATAGTAATTAATAAAAGTGATCTAAATAAAAAAATCGACCTTAGTGTATTTGATGATTACATCTTAATTTCTACATTTAATCATGAAGATATTGAAAAGGTTGAAAATAAAATTAAAGAAATAACTAATATATCTGATATTACAGAGATTGACTCAACATATATAGGGAATGCAAGACATATTGCAAAATTAAAAGAAGCAAAAAGACATCTTGAAAGTGGACTATCATCTGCTGAGGTTGGTGAAGTTATAGATATGATTAATATTGACCTCACTTTAGCATGGCAAGCATTAGGTGAGATTATTGGTGAAAATAATCCTGAAGCATTACTTGATGAGTTATTCTCTAAGTTCTGTTTAGGAAAATAAAAAATAGTGGCTAAATGCCACTATTTTGTTTTAAATAGACTATTTTTAAATACAATTGGGTATATTCCTAAACCAACAAATGATAGCGAGAAATACCTAATCATATCAAAGAAAATATTATCTTTAGGGAAAATAAACTTAAGCCCTAACATTAAACTTAAAATAATTACAACCGCAATAACAGCACGAATGATTCGATACTTTAAATGTATATCTTCATTAAAATCTACAAATCTATTTTCTAAATATACAGCTAGAATAAACCCTAAATAGAAACTATAAATAGTAAACAAATCTTTATAACCAATATAGTTTGTATTAATTTTACTAAAATAAATTAGTATAAATGGTAAGAATATAGCTGCAGTTGTTATATATAAAATCATTTTACCTTTTAGGGTAGTAGCATACTTTTCATGTAATTTAGTACCAACTATTGCAAATCCTAAACCTAGTAAGACAGCAACAATAACGTCACTTGGATAATGAACACCTAGAACCACTCTTGATAGTGCAACAAGGATTACTATGATTGATGCAATAAGCCAAATCTTTTTTTGTTTATAATTCATTGCTACCGAAAAGTATGTTACAGATGAATTTTGTGCATGTCCGCTTGGAAAAGACATTCCAGTTGCATGCGCCATCACGTCTTCATCTACTGTATATGTTGCTTTCGGATGATTAAAAGGTCTTACTCTATCTACAATTACTTTTAATGTATTGTTAACTAGTAATGATAAAAATATTGTATAACCTAATTGTTGTCCAATTTTTTTTGAAAAGACAAAATATATTACTATAATTACTAAAATTAAGATTTCTTGGCCACCGAGGTTTGTA
>DUVT01000161.1 GCA_012840905.1 Acholeplasmataceae bacterium | reverse complement strand
GTTTTACAGTTACTGGGATATTTAATAATATACGCTTATTTAGTTAATTCGAATGATATTGAAGGGAAAAAATATATCTCAAATGTTGCATTGGTAACTGCAACAGCAGTAACTGTACAATTTTTAATTCATTATTTAACCTTGGGTAATGTAGATAGTAAACATGATAATAATTTATCATGGGCAATTTCGAACACTATCGCAATGTTTTATTTTGTATTAATTCCAATTAGTTTATATAATTACTTTCGTAATCAAAAGAAGTTCTATATTGCTTTAATATCTGGAATAAACTTCTTTATGATGTTGTTTATGTTATCAAGAGGAAACTATTTATCAACAGCAGTTATTGCAATTCCTCTTGTAATAATGTTTATCTATTTAGCAAAAGACAAAAAAAGATTATTTGTTGATTTTTTAACTATATTCTGTATTGGTATAGTTCTTGCAATTACCTTAGGTGCAGAATTAGGGCTAATAGATTTACTTAAAGGCTATTTTGATGATATAGATTTTCTTGATGGGTCAGGTAGGTGGAATCTATTTAAAAAAGGATGGGAATTATTTTTAGAATATCCAATCTTTGGTGCAGGTAGTTATACTGGTGCATTTTACTTAGTTGATCACCATGTTGGTACATATCATAGTTATATTATCCAAACAATAGCAACTACTGGAATCGTAGGTTTAGTTAGTTTGGTTTACTTTATCTATGTTGTTATTAAAACATCATTAATTAAAGATAACTATAACTTACTTTTTTTAATTAGTTTTATCTATATTTTAATTCATGGCTTAGTGGATAATACAATATATAATCCAGTGATTATGGTTTTTATAGCTGTTACTATGCCATACTTAGATAAACAATATGAAAATTTAGAAAAATTACAAGTAAGTGATCAAATGCAGGTTTAGATAAACTTGCATTTTTTGCTATTGAAATATCAAAATATAAGTGTTATAATAACCTGGTATGCCCTGGTAGCTCAGTAGGATAGAGCATCGGTTTCCTAAACCGTTGGTCGGGGGTTCGAATCCCTTCCGGGGCGCCAGAAAAGCTCAATTAATTTCATGTAACAATCCCTTCTAAAAAATGCTACCCAAAACGGGTAGCACTTTTCTATTTATTATTAAGAATTGATTTAACTATTTTCTTTAAATCAGGAATTACATATTCTTCAAACCACGGATTTTTAATATGCCATCTAATATTTCTAGGTGATGGATGAGCAAGAGGAAAATAATCGGGCAAATATTCTTTATATGCTTTAACTGTTTCAGTTAAATTTTTCTTTGCTTTGTCTTTTAAGTAGTAGTTTTGAGAATACTGACCGATTAGAATAATTAGCTGTAATGAATCTAACTCATTTAATATCTTGCTATGCCACTTTTCTGCAAACCCCCTCCTAGGTGGAAGGTCTCCTGATTTACCTTGTCCAGGATAGTAAAAGTCCATAGGAATTAAAGCAAACTTTGATGTCTCATAAAAATCTTCGCGAGTAACACCTAACCAATCTCTAAGTTTATTACCACTTAAATCATTCCAAGCGATTTTGCTTTCTTGAGCTTTTATACCTGGAGCTTGTCCAATGATAACAATTTTTGATTCATTACTAACTGTATATATAGGTAGCCAACCTTTAATAGTGTATTCTTGATTATCCGGATCATTAATTATTTCATTATATATTTTATATAGATTATTATTCATATTTATTTCCT
>DUVT01000160.1 GCA_012840905.1 Acholeplasmataceae bacterium | reverse complement strand
TATTAAATATTTTTGAGTTCAACTTTATTTGTCTCACATTTAAGTAAGTACTTCTTCTCTTTTTCAAAATTATCTAAATCACTTAAAACAGCTAACACTTGTTTGTATGTATCAAGGCCCATATCTTCACAATCAATATCAATAAAATATTTATAATCTTTTAATCTATTCGTTATTTCTTTTGTAAGGTTAAGGTAGTAATGGCTTCTTGGCGTTTCATAGAGCAACTCATCAATTTTATCAATCACTTTATTTATCTTTGTTTTACCTGATTTAATAAAACCTATTTCTTTATCAACATCATCTGTTATAAAAATAAAAATTGTATTATTAAAATTAATTAATCTACCTTTCGCATCAATAATTTTTCCGCTTTCTAAGATTGCTTCAATTTGTGCTTTTACATTCTCTCCTGCTTTATTATAGTTTTTAATCACGACAACAACAATTGGAAACTTTAAAACATGGTCAGTTAAAATCCCTCCATCATTATAGCCAACATAACCTGCAGGTGAACCGATTAATGATGATGTATAATGATTGGAATAACTTGAAAGATCAAGATTTAAGATTTGTTCTTGTTCAAGGTTGAAGATTTGTTTAAAGTCTTCAGCAAGTAAATCTAAGTTTTTTATTGTTGTTTGAATAGTTAAGATTGTATTTCTAATTCTTAAATTCATAAAGTAGAGTTGATAGTATTTCTTTAAGTGAGGAAAGTTTTTAATTTTATCAAGTGAAGTTTTTATATTATTTACATTAATACCTAAGTTTTCAAAAACAATTCTATCTACATCAAGCTTCTCTACTCTTTTTCGTTTTGCAAGCCTAGCAAGGAGTGCAGCTTCATCTAAAATATCTATTGCTTTATCTGGGAGTTTTCTATTAACTAAAAATTGGGATGCTCTAATTATATATCTTAATACTTCCTTACTATATTTTACATTATGAAATTCTTCATAACAATGACTAATACCATCAAGAATTAAAAAAGTTTCATCTTCACTTGCTTCTTCAATAAAGATATTTTGAAACCTTCTAGAAAGCGCCTTATCTTTTGCTATATATCTATAATACTCATCTAATGTTGTTGCACCAATACACTTTATTTCATTCCTAGACAAAATTGGTTTTAATATATTTGCAATATCCAATGTCCCTTCACTAGACCCACTACCAACTATATTATGTATTTCATCGATAAACACAATTGAATTTGGATTTTTAATTTTTTCTAAAACAGCTAAGAACCTTTCTTCCAAATCACCTCTATATTTTGTGCCCGCTATTATCATTCCTAGATCCAGTCGATATACATTTATTTTAGGGTTTTGTTCAATTAGCCTTTTTGCTACCCCTTCTACAAGTGCACTTTTTCCAACACCAGCAGATCCTATTAACATTGGATTATTTTTTTGTTTTTTAGATAAAATCCTAATTACTTTTTCAATTAGTTCTTCTCTACCGATGAAAGGGTCTAGTTTACCTTGTTTTATTTCTCTTGTTAAGTTAAATAAGTAGTTATTTTCCACATCACTTGGATTACCTAAATTATATACATTTATTAAGTCATCAATAATACTATCGATATCTACATCAAGTCTTTTTAATATATCTACAGCTACAGTATTTGGAGTTTGAAGCAATGCAAATAAAATATGGTCATCAAAGATTTCTTTTTCATCTTCTAAGTTTTTTACGTTACTTGCCATTTGCATTATCTCGATAAATTTATATGTATACTCATCCTTTTCTTTTCTTAAGATAATTAATTTATCAATTTCTTTTCTTACAGTATATTCATTAACACCATATTGATCTAAAACAAAACTAATTGCTGCATCGATTTTTGTTAATGCTAAAAGCAGGATTTCGCTTCCTATAGTTTTATACCGCTTTTGTTCTTGTTTTATAACCTCAAGTAGCATTTTTGCATCCTTACTCAAACTTGAAAACATAGTTCCACCTCTCGCTATTAACAGTATATGATTAATGAAAAAATATTTTCATTGAATTAAATCTTTTTTTTTTGTCGAATTATGTTATAATGTATTAAATTAGTTTTTAAGAAAGGCAATGATACATATGACAGGTAATCACAAATATTCTAAACAACAAATAACAAAATTAAATAATGATATTCAAAAGCATTTCCCACACTTATTCTTAATAGATGATACAATGCACAAAACATTCCAAAGTGTGTCTAGATTGGTAATGTTAGATAGATACTCGCAAAAAGATATCAATCATGTATCATTAGGTGTTGGTGATTTAGTATTATTAGTTATTAAACACGATCCAAAATTCCCAACACGTGGAATTGGTAATATAGTTAAACTTGAAGGTGATCTTGCCTATATTAAAATTGAAACTGAATACGCTGGTATGTGTGAGGATATCGGCGAAGATAATATAGTTGTTAGGGAAATCAAAGAAATAGATAAACCCTTAGAACTTTACTATGAACAAATTTGTCACCGTGTTGCAAACCACCTAGGTATGAACGAAACTCTTGCTACTGTAAATGAGTTTTATAAAGAACTAAATGAAATGAATTTAGTTCCAGCTGGCCGTGTATTATTTGGGGCAGGCTCAAATACAAAAGTTACATACTTCAACTGTTTCGTTATGCCTTTCATTCATGACTCAAGAGGTGGGATTAGTATCCATCGTCAAAAAGTAATGGAGATTATGTCACGTGGTGGCGGTGTGGGAACAAATGGTTCAACATTAAGACCAAAAAATACTTTAGCTAAAGGTGTGAATGGAAAATCTAGTGGGGCAGTTTCATGGTTACATGACTTATCAGAACTTACACATCTTGTAGAACAAGGTGGCTCACGTCGTGGTGCCCAAATGATCATGCTTGCTGATTGGCATCCTGATATCATTGAATTTATTATCTCCAAGATGCAAAACCCCAAGATTTTACAATTCCTTATTAATAATTTAAGTGATCCTGATATTGTAAGGGAAGCAAAAAATAAACTTAAGTTTACACCATTATCAGCTGAAGATATTGAAATATATGAAAAAATAGTTGAAATTGAAAACCAAAATCCAAATTCAATTAGTAAAGCAACTTATAACAAAGCATTCCAAGCATTAAAAGATCAAGGAACTTATTCAGTTAATAATCCTGAATTCTTAAGTGGTGCTAATATCTCTGTTGCTATTACTAAAGAGTTTATGCATGCTGTTGAACACGACCTTGATTACCAATTACGTTTCCCAGATATCGATAACTATTCAGCTGGTGAAAAAGCTGCCTATAATGAAAAATGGCATTTAATTGGTGATGTTCGTGAATGGGAAAACATGGGTTATAAAGTTAGAGTCCATAAAACTATTAAAGCTAGAGAATTATGGAACTTAATTAATATTTGTGCAACATATTCTGCTGAACCAGGAATATTCTTCTTCGATAATGCAAATGATATGACTAACGCACAAGCATACGGTCAAAGAGTCGTTGCAACAAACCCATGTGGTGAACAACCACTTGCGGCATACTCTGTATGTAACCTAGCTGCTGTTAACTTGGCTAACATGGTTGATTTAAAGAAAAATGAT
>DUVT01000159.1 GCA_012840905.1 Acholeplasmataceae bacterium | reverse complement strand
TAGTATTACAATACTGGGAAAACCTAAAAGAAAAGGTAAGTATAGATGACTTTGCAGATGACTTAATTGAAAAACATGGTTTCCATCGTGGAACATTAATCAATATCATCAATTCAACTTTAGGTAATTATATATCTCTTAGAATAATTTACCCTTATGAAGCTAAATTAGATCCAAATATAAAAGCAAAAGTAAAAGAAATCTTAACAGATGATTTCTATGAATTACAAGAACTAGCAGATATTTTTGCAGAAAATGGTATCAAAGAAGAACAATATGATTACTTCTCAAATTCTTGGCTAAATGAATTAGGTTATAAGACTCATGATATTAACTATGTTATAAAAGAAGAGTATTCATCGCTAAAAGAAGTATTCTTTAACCGCGTATTAAAGGAAGATATTTACCAAATAACTAAAAAAGACCATATGATGCGTGAGACAACATTAATTCTCTTTATTGAAAACTTGCGCGAAGAATACTTAGCATTCCCAGTAAAGGGGAACCGTTTAGTCACGATGAAGTACTTGGAAAAAATGGGAGTTAAGAAATCTGATGTTGTTAAGTATGTTCAAGAACTAGCTAGACATTTAGAAAAAGAAAAATACTTTACATACTTCAGTTTAAAGAAAGAAAATTATCAAGAAAAAAGTCCAATATTTAAGAAAATGGAAGATTACAAACTTGATAGTTCGTTAATGGTTTCTTTCATTCGGAATGTCCCTGGAGTTAAGAAAACAACAAAAGGTAACTTATATAGAATTTCTAAGAAGCCAACAACAATCGCAGAATTTTTGGATCACATTTCTAAAACAAAGGGAATTGAAGATCCAAAAGAGTTAAAGCGTTATGTAAAAGAAAACTATGGCTTTACTGTAAGACATATTCAATAAAGGAAAAGAAAAGGTATGATTCTTCAAATAAATCATACCTTTTTTGATTAAAAAAAGTCCCCTTGTGTATTACAAGGGGATTAGTTATTATATCGTGGCTTCTTTGTTTGCTTTTATATCTTTGATTAGTTTTTCATAGGTTTCTTCATCAATTTTGAATTTAGATTTTAAAACAAAGTAACAGAAGAAGATTAGAATTATTGGAACAAATGTAATGGAACTTCTTAAGATAAGTCGCATTGGTGTTGTTGCTTGATCTTTAAAATGCATATCAGCAACATTTTTAATTTCCATTACTTCTTTACCATTTTGTGAAATATATTCAACTTTTGCTAAAATCTCATAATATTCATCTTTTTCTTCTTCAGTTAATTTTGAAAACTCATGATGATCAAAAATCTTTTCTTTGTTAAGTACATTTTGTTTGTATTCTAATTGTTCTGAAACTGATAGACTATCAAAGTAATTCTTTTGATTTTCTAAAATATTTATATTACTTGATAAGGAGTAAATTCCAGAAATAATTAAAACCAATACTACAATACCTTGTTGTAAGGCACTACCCATTTTAGCCATAAATGGTCTAAGTGAAAAGATAACAGCTTCATTTCGTTCACCAGTTTTGTATTCATTGTATTCAACTGTATTTGTAATATTAATTGTAAGAATCATATAAATAATTGCTTGGCCACCAAAAACTAAGAAACCAAATAAACAAATCGTAACTATTGTAAGTGGTAGGAATGGAATAAAGTCTAAAATAAAAATAAATAAATAACCAACAATAACGCTAAGTAAACTGTAAAACTGTAGTTTTTTCCTACCAAATTTATTTGCAAGACGTGGATATACTGTTTGGACACCAATATGACTGATTCCAAAGGATGCAATAAAGACAACTGCTAGTGTACCATTATAGCCAAGTTCTAAATAAATAAAGTTATAACCAAGTCCAATAAAAATTCCACTACCAACATTATATAGTAGCATTGCTAAGACAACCCATAAAAGCTGATCATTCTTTCTTATAACGTTAAACATTTTCTTTAATGTTACATTTTCTTCTGGTTCGACTTCAATTTTTGGTTGTTTTACACCGAAGACTGTTAACGATTGACAAGCAACTAAAAAGACTGCAATGACAATTGAAATATATGCATAGCCTTTAACTGCATTTCCAACAGTTAAAAATGTAACAATTGCATTCGCAACAAACGCACCAACACCTGCAAACACAACTGCCAAGGTTGTAATACTATTTCGTTTCTTTGTATCACTAGTTAGTGCAGGTAACATCGACCAATATGAAATGTCATTAATTGTATATGATACTTCCCAAAGTAAATAGATTACTCCAAAGAAGATAACGAAGTTCCAACCATCATTTCCAAGTGGTCGCACATTAAACATTAAAACAATTACAATTGCAGTAAGTAGTGATCCCAATAAGATCCAAGGTTTAAATTTACCCCAGCGGGACTTGGTGTTTTCGATTATTGCCCCCATGATTGGGTCATTAATCGCATCCCAAACCCTACTAATAATTAGGATCATACTAATGACTGAGAACTGTGCAACACTTAAACCCAAACCAGAAAATTGTACATAAGTAATAAAAAATGTTGCAACTAATGTATAGGACATATCACGTCCAATACCACCTAAACCATAAGCCCATTTATTTCGTTTAAAATAATCTTTTTTCATAGACTCTGTACTCATACTCACGCTTCTCTTTCTTTTAGTTTTCTAGCCTAATTATACCAAATTAAAAAATTACATTCAAGATTCTTTAACTTTACATCCTTTCTTAATTTGGTTAATCGTAATTAAGAAACCAATTAATATTAATATCAGTGAGATAATTTTATAAGGTAAGCCTGCAAGTGGTAATATCATAACACTAAAGATAATTCCTAAATTAGCTAAAAGTGCAATCAAACATGTTGTACAACCATATGTAAACATTCCAAAGATAATTGCAATAAAACCTAGAGTACTAGCTTTTGATTTAACTAACATCTCGCTAGCTGACATTAGAACTGCACTTAGACTTGCCATTATTAAATTTAATACGATATTAATAATAACTAAATATAGGCCATAAGTTTGAATCATTTCTTTATAG
>DUVT01000158.1 GCA_012840905.1 Acholeplasmataceae bacterium | reverse complement strand
ATTACATTAATTGCAATTGGTGATATGCCATTTGTAAGTAAAACTACTTATTCTAATATGATCGCTACACATGTTCAAGAAAATGCTGATTTAACTATTTTGACCACAGAACATCCTAATCCATATGGATATGGTAGAATTATTAGAGATGAAGATGATGAAATAATTGAGATTGTTGAAGAGAAGGATTGTACTAAGTTAGAACGTTCTATTCAAGAAATTAATGGCTCAGTTTATGCAGTTGATAATCAAAAATTGTTTGAAGCTATTAGAGAAATAAAAGCAAATAATAACCAAAACGAATATTACTTAACGGATATAGTTAAAATATTCAAACACAAAGGTTATAAAGTATTTGGTTACAAAGCAAGTGATTATAAAGAAATAAGTGGCGTCAATGATAAAGTTCAACTAGTAGAAATGGAAGAAGAGTTACGTAAAAAGATTATACGTAAACACTTGATGAACGGTGTTACAATTCATAATCCCAATACTGTTACTATTGGTGTTGATGTAAAAATTGCTAGTGGGGCAATTATACGTGAGAATACTAATATAGTAACTAATAGTGTGGTGGAGAAGAATTGTAAAATCGGTCCATTTACTGAAGTTAAAAATTCACATATAGGGGAAGGAGCCTCTATTAAATTCTCATATATCAAAGACTCAAAAATCGAAAGTAACATAAAAATCGGCCCTTATGTTTATATTAATAACAATACTAGGGTAAAATAACAAGCAAGCGTTTTATTTAAAAATGTAATTGCTAATGAGTGGTTCATAAGGTATAATAGAATTGATAAGATAACTAGGAGGCTTTTCATGGCGGATATTCACGGAAAAAAGGTAAAATTATTTTGCCTTAATTCTAATCCCGTATTAGGACAAGAGATTGCCGACTATATGGGAATTTCACTTGCTGAGTGTAATATTTCTAGATTTAGCGACGGTGAAGTAAATATTAATATTGCTGAAACTGTTCGCGGACACAATGTGTTTGTTATTCAAACTACATCATCTCCTGTAAATGAACATTACATGGAGTTGCTAATAATGATAGATGCATTAAAACGTGCATCAGCTAAAACAATTAACGTAATCATGCCTTATTATGGGTATTCTAGACAGGATAGGAAGGCACTATCTCGCCAACCTATTTCCGCGAAACTCGTTGCAGATCTATTAACAGTTGCTGGAGCTACAAGAGTTGTTTCTATGGATTTACATGCAGCGCAAATTCAAGGTTTCTATGATATTCCAATCGATAACTTTGAAGCAGCGCCAATCTTTGTAAGATACTTAAAAGAACAAAACTTAAAAGATGTAGTAGTTGTTTCTCCAGATCATGGTGGAACTACTAGAGCAAGAAAGTTTGCACTACATTTTGATGCTCCAATCGCTATAATTGATAAACGCAGACCGAGACCGAATGTTGCGGAAGTGATGAATATTATTGGTGATGTTGAAGGCAAAAATGCTATTATTGTAGATGACATTGTTGATACTGCAGGTACAGTGTCAATTGCATCTGAAGCACTTAAAAAAGCAGGTGCTAAAGATATCTACTTAGTTGCAACTCATCCAGTATTATCTGGTGAAGCTGTAAAAAGAATTAATGATTCGCCAATTACTAAATTCATTACTACAAACTCAATTAGATTACCTGAAGAAAAGAAAAGCGATAAAATCGTTCAATTGTCAATAGCAAAAATAATTGGTCAAGGAATCCTAAACATTATTGATGATAAACCAATAAGTGTTCTTTGGGATTATGCTAATTATCCACAAATGAAATAGGGTCTGTAAAGAATTCTGTTGATAAGTAATTTATAATATATATAATTATTGACGATAAATCGTCCCTGTCAAGAATTCTGTTGATGGATCCTGTCAAAAATTACGTTGATAAAAAAGGTCTATGTTTACACTCAATTTACGAGTTAACATAGACCTTTTTTGCCAGATTTCATATATTATTTTTTGTTTTCTTTTTAGGTGTATTTAATATTGGTACATTCTTGTTAATTACATATATTACTCTATTTTTAAATCTCCAAAAATTAGAATAGCCATTACCATTAATGTTTATTTTATCAATTATTGCATTTATTCCTTCTATAGCTCCTGATGATAGCCTTCTTGGTTTTGGTATATCATTTTTCTTTTCTGGTTTGGTTAATGCATCAGGTATTGTGATAAATGAATTTATTATGTATTCTTTCCAAGTTGATAAAGTTTTAAATACTTCAAAGAAAGGGGATAGGTTTGAATAATAAAAGTCATCTAATAGTATTTCAAACTCTTCTAAAGCTTTCTCATGTGAAGTTGTTTTATTAAACTCTCGATACCTAGCTGTGAGATAATATGCTTTTTCTAATTTTGGATCTATATCAAGCAAGTATTTTAGTAAACTATGTTTATCAAACCACATTTTAAGTTTTCGATTATAAAATCTTTTACTCGATAAATCATCAAATTCAGAAACAAAATAATACCTGTATTTCTTTAAAAGATAATAATATGGATGATTATCATCAATATTTTCTGTCTTTAGGTTAAATTTTTGCATTGTACTGATTCTAACACTATTCATAGCATTATTGATCATTCTCATAACATGAAACGAATCTATAGCAATTATAGCGTTTTTAAAGTATCTTTTAGCTATATCTAGATAAGTTTCCCACATATCCATAGTTATATATTTAACTTTTTGTCTATCTTCTAATGGAATTTTAGAAAAATATCTTTCTAAAACATTCTTATGTCTTGAGTGAACAATATCATAAATTTCTATGCTCTTAAAATCAACAATGATAAATAAATATACATTATCAGTCATATTCTTGTTTATATGTTTTTCATCAAAACTAAGTATATCTGGTAATTTACCTGGACTATAATCTACATACCTATCAAAAACATCGATTACATTTTGTCTTGATATATGAAGATCTCTAGCAACACTTTCAAATGTAGCATTAGATAATTTTAGTTTTTCTAAGATAATAAATACTGATTCTTTTGATAGAGTTTCTTTTGGATTAGAAAAAGTATCTTTTTCATAAAAAATATTATTACAAAGCTTACATTTATATCGTTGAATATGACACTTAACCATAAACAATAAGGTATGATAAGTACAATGTTTTACAGTTTTAGTAGTAGTACCGTTCTTTGAAATATGAGGAGAACCACATGCAGGACATATTTCATCTTCGGTTATATAATAAGCATCAATATAAACAACTTTTCCAACTACACGAAATTTAAACCGATCAAAATCAAAATTAGTATCTTTAAAAAAATTATTATATATGATAAACTATAACAGTCCTTTCTGCTATAAAGATCTGGCGATTATATTATAGCAAAGGACTTTTTTCATGACAATAAAAAATAGGCTGTCAAGAATTCAGTTGATAATCAACAGAATATTTGACAGGTCCCATTTTCAACAAAATTTTTGACATACCTTATTTGCCTATTTTTTTATAAAATAATGGTATAATAAAGGTAGAGGTGGAAGATGAAGAAAATAATAATATGTTTATTCGT
>DUVT01000157.1 GCA_012840905.1 Acholeplasmataceae bacterium | reverse complement strand
CATTCCCATACCTGAACCCATAACTGTAATTTTTTTCCCTTTATAATAGCCAGTAAATGCTAACATATTACGAACTTTATTAACAAGTTCTACATCTTCTAAATATGTTTTTGCAATAAACTCAGCTCTTAAAGGATCACCTGGCATTAAAACAGTTTTTGCAATTTTACTCTTATCTGTTACTTCAATATGAGGTGTCGACATCTTTTGCTCCTTCTATTAACTTTATTCCTGATGAAGTTCCTATTCTTGTAGCACCAGCTTCAACAAATTTTTGTAAATCTTCAAAGCTTCTTACCCCACCACTAGCTTTAACTTCCATTGTTGGGGCAATATTTGCTTTCATCAGTTTTACATCTTCAAGCGTTGCTCCACCTGTACCAAAGCCAGTTGATGTTTTTACAAACTTAGCGCCAGCTTTTGTAGCTGTTTGGCAAGCTTTTATTTTTTCTTCATCAGTTAGATAACATGTTTCAATAATAACTTTTACAGTTTTGTCTCCACACGCTTTTACAATTTCAGCAATTTCCTTTTCTACATATTCAAAATCACTAGATTTTGCTTTACCGATATTAATAACCATATCAATTTCATCAGCACCATTATTGATAGCTTCGATTGCTTCTGTAACTTTTGTTTTTATTGTATTAGCACCAAGTGGAAAACCAACAACCGTACAAACTAATACATCAGAGCCTTTTAAAAACTCTTTTGCATTAGCTACAAAACTTGGATTAACGCAAACACTCTTGAAATTATGTTCTTTTGCTTCTAAACATAATTTTTCAATATCTGCAAGTGTTGCAGTTGCTTTAAGTAAAGTATGATCGATTAATTTATTATACACTAATTTGCCTCCTAAATATCAATTAAATTAGACAAGCGAATTGACTTAAAGTTTTGGTCAATAATCGCAACTTTTCTTAACTTGTTAATTGTCTTTCTAGCTGAACGTGCTTGTTTTGGTTTTAGAATATACATATCAGGTAAGAAGTTAACAATCTCTATTAAATATTTACCTACGATACTCATAAAGTCTTCTCTTCTAACTAAGAATGGAAGGTTTTGTTCTTCTTTTACATATACGTAAGATAAATGTGGCGGAAAAACCATTGGTGTTCCAACTTCCCAAGTAGTTGAGATTCCATATTCGTTTGTAACCTTATCTAATATAGGTTCACAAATTTTAACTTCTACTTCATTATGATAATATTCTCTTAAACTTGCAACAGATCTTTGATATCTACATACCTCATCTAATTTATCTTTAGGGAATGGCAGTTTATCTTGCATACCATATTCTTCGATTGTTTGTTTTCGACTTTCCTCAAATAAAACAACTACATCAGCTAAATTGAATGGTTGAACGTCTGGAAACGAATCATTGTAAATTTCTAAATCAAACAATTTACAAATCTTTTGTGTGAGTGTTAAGATTTCTTTTACTAAAAATGATGGTACTAGGACTGGAAGTTCTAAATAAAAATTAACATTTAAGTATTTAGGATTTAATTTATAAATTTGATTAACGCGTGATTTTTTCGTAATCAAATAACGATATGAAAACTTAAAATCATCATCGCGATAATCAATTTGAACTTCGTCCTCTGTGTAGTAGACTTTAAAATTTGGATATTCATCGAAAAATTCTAAAACTTTCGCAAAATCCAATTTATCTAGGCTACTATCACGAAAGAAATGGATATTAATTGCCATACATAATCCCTCACTTATTAATTATTTTATCACAACGTTCACATAATTCATCTTCTGTTACTTCGTCTACAACTTTCCAACAACGACTACATGTAGGTCCTTCTTTTAAACTAACTTGAATAATTCCGCTTTCTGTTTCTAAGCCTTCGATATCCTCATTAGTTACTACAAATTCTGAAACGATAAAGATTTTTGCTAAATCATCTTGAATACTATTAATTAATTTTGCAACCTTTTCAGTTGGTTTAATTACTACTTTACTTACTAATGACTTACCAATAATCTTATTATTTCTAGCTTCTTCAAGTGCTTTTAGTACATCATCTCTTAATTCTTTGAAACTT
>DUVT01000156.1 GCA_012840905.1 Acholeplasmataceae bacterium | reverse complement strand
TATTCCTAGTTATGAGATCGAAACTATGTTTGGAAAGGCAACTTTAATAGAAGAAATAAGTGAGAAGCCCTTTAATAATTTAATATATGGTATATATTTAAGAAAGTTAAAATATAAAAGTAAGTTTGGGCTAGAGTTTACAGTTGAATTTGAAAGTAAGGTTAACTTGGAAGTAAATGTTACTGAAGGTGGAATTTATCCAGTAGGCTATAATTTACACTTTACTGGGGATGCATATTTAAATGAAAACCCAATCTTAAACAACTACTCAATTCCAACTTCAGGAAAATATACATTAAAATTAGTTGGAATAAATAATGAAGAGTACATTTGCAATTTTGAAGTAGTAGATGAACAAATAAAGTTTACAGAAGAACAAGTTATTGATTATGATATAATAACAAAAAAAGATAATTACTATTATTTGAGTTTAAGTTATTCTGGAAATTTAGATAATATTTATTCTGTAATAATTGATGGTGAAGAGTATTTTGATTTAGTAATAGATAAAGCAGAAAAGATTTTAAGTGTCAAAATGAAACCACTGCTTGAATCAGGATTATACTATTATGTATTTGATTCAATCTGTTATGAAGAAGCAGGAAACTTAAGAAAACATCCTGTTAACAAAATTTACGTAGTTAAAGTGTTAGAGGATATACCTAATATAAACTTATTTAAAATCGATAAATTTAATTACAAACTAGAACTAATAGACGATAAAGTAACGAGATATTTTTATCTAACTTATTTTGTAAATAATGAAGAAGTATTTTTGAAATATCCTATAAATAACAATAAAGTAAACATACCAAGAATATTACATAATTCAAAAATAAAGCTCGGTATTTGTTATGATTTAGGAGATAAATCATATCAAAAAATCGAACTTATGGAATTAGAGTATGCTGAGGTAAATGAAAATAGTATATTAGAAATCGAACTAACAAAACTTGAAGATAATTCAAAAGAGCTTAATTTTAAAATTAATAAAAAAAATCTTGAAACTATAAAAGTAATGGATGAAGTTGTATTTATTAAAGAGGTTAGAAGTTATGAAATTTATATTATAATAGGAGTTGTTTTAGCAGTTTTAAGTTTTATAACTTGCTATTATATTAGAAGTAAAAGACTAAAAAATACAGAAAATTAAAGTGTTTGGTTGGCCAAACACTTTCTTTAAATTATATAGAAAAATTATCTAAGTTATGGTATACTATTTTTATAGGTGATGCTATGGACTTTATTAATTTGTATTTAGAAACTGAATATACAATGCTTGGAAGTTCAATCAAATTAGCAGAGTTAATGGAACGCTGTAAAGCGGAAGAAATAAAAAGCATTGCAATTTGTGATTATAACAATATGCATGGGGCTTTCAAGTTTTATAACCTTTGTTTGCAAAATGGGATTAAACCGATTATTGGTTTAAAAGTTGATTTTGAATCAGAATTAAATTTTTATAATAAAATCCTTTTATATGCGAAGGGCTTAAACGGTTATAAAAACTTACTGAAAATCGCAAGTAATGTAAGCAAAGATAAACCTATTAGTTTAAAGTTTTTAGAAAGCCATAGCGAAGATTTAGTTGCTGTAATTCCAAGTGATGAGAATGAAGTTGTAAAACTGTTTTATGAAAATAATATAAAACGTGCAAGCGAGATCCTCTATAAGTATAAGAGAATCTTAAATGATTTATATATGGGGATCGATTTACAAACTACTGAAAATAGAGAAAAAGCTGCTAGTTTAATTAGCTTTTCTAAAGAAGCT
>DUVT01000155.1 GCA_012840905.1 Acholeplasmataceae bacterium | reverse complement strand
GTATGCAATCTTAGTAACCGTTGGTGCAGTTTTAAGAATTAATTTACCGAGTGCAATTTCAGTTGGAGAAATTCAAGCAATGACTAATTACTCAAGAATGATAATTAGACCAATAAGTAATGTTGCTCAAGTATTTAATTTACTTCAAGCTGCAATAGCAGGAGGATATAGAGTATTTAAACTTATTGATGAAGAAGATGAATATATGAATCATTCTGATGTTGATATTGAAGGTATTGAAGGCGAAGTAGAATTTAGAAATGTAACCTTTGCTTATGATAAAGAAGTTGTTCTTAAAAACATTAACTTTAAAGTTAAGCCGAAAACTACAGTTGCCATAGTTGGGCCAACTGGTAGCGGTAAAACCACGATAATTAATTTGCTAACTAGATTTTATGATGTCGAAAATGGAATGATCTTAATAGATGGAAAGGATATGAAAAACTATTCCAAAAAGAGTATAAGATGTAATGTTGGAATAGTATTACAAAACACCTTCCTTTTCAAGGGAACGATTCTAGAAAATATTAAATATGCAAAACCTGATGCAACGTTTGAAGAAGTAGTTACAGCTGCAAAATTAGCTCAAGTACATGATATTATTGAGCGTCTTCCCAAAAAATACAATACAATGATAAGTGAAGGCGGGAAAAACTTCTCTCATGGGGAAAGGCAATTAATCTCAATTGCAAGAACAATTCTTGCAAACAAAAAGATTTTAGTTCTTGATGAAGCAACAAGTAGTGTTGATACAAGAACAGAGTCAAATATTCAAAAAAGTGTAAAAGAGTTAATTAAGGATAAAACTAGTTTTATTATTGCTCATAGACTCCAAACTATTAGAAATGCAGATATTATTTTAGTCTTAAAAGGTGGAGAAATAATTGAAGCAGGAAGTCACGATGAGCTAATTACTCAAGGCGGATTATATGCACAAATGCATAATATCCAATTTAGTACTACTCATAATCCATTTGATATCTAAAAATAAAAAAGTTCTATTTTAAAATAGAACTTTTCTTTGCATATCTAGTCTAGATATTATACAATATAACTGAAGGTGAAGTTATGAAAATATCAAAAACTGCATTTAAAGAATATATAAGATGTGATAGAATTTATCCTCTTGAAAATATCTATTTAAAGAAACTCGATAATAATTTGAGTTATTTTGATGAAGAAAATGTTTTAGAAATATTAAGTTCAATGTTTGATGAAGAAACAGGTGAAGATTTAATTATTAATGATAATAAGACATTAGAAGCAATGCTTGAGTTTTATCAAGATGTAGAAAAGTATGCTATTCAAATTGCAAGTAATGTATTTGGGATAAAGATTGAATATTACAAAGAAACAAAAAAGCAAAAGTCTTTTACATTTAAAGATGAATCAAATCATTCATTTTATTGCTATCTTGATGGTTATTTAGAAAAAGAAGATGAAGTTATTGTAATTGAAGTTAAAGCTACTACTTCTAAAAAATATAAAAAAGCAGGTACAAATAATAAGCCATTATTTTTTGAAGATGGAAACTTTTTAATTTTGAATGATATTATAACAGGAAGCGATAAAAGGTTTGTTAATCAATATGAAAAGTTATTTGATCCTTTAAGTGACACCGGAAAATATGTTTTTGATTTGGCTGTTGAACGCTATATAATTGAAAAGTCGTTAATGCAAAATAATCCGGAATTATTGAAGAAAAAATTTAAGTACTACTTAGCAGTCTTAAATTCTGATTATATATTTAATGGTAAATATGAAAATGGTATGCCAGTATATAGTAATGATTTAATTAATTTTATCGATCTAACTAGTGTGACTTCCCTATATTTACCAAAGATAGATGAGATGAAAAATGAAGTTGTAAGTAGAATTGATGCAAAAGCTTTACCAAAAGAAGTCTTTGGTAAAAAATGTGGTTTTAATACACAAAACCAATGTATCTTTTTTGATATCTGTTTTCCTAAGTTAAAAGAAAAAGGTAATATTACAGAATATATGCAAACAAGAAAATTTGGGCCGGACAAACTCTCGAAAGAAGACTTAATTAATAAAGGTAAATTTATGTTAACTGATATTGAGCGTTCTTGGCTTACAAATAAAAACAATCTTATTCAAAGAGACAGTTTTGAAAATAATACAGTTCACATTAATAAACACAAAATAAAAGCTGGAATTGAGAAGTTGGAATATCCTATATATCATTTGGACTTTGAGACATTTCCATGTCCCCTTCCTAGATTTAAAGGCGAAAGACCATATACTCAGTCACTATTTCAATTTTCAGTTCATATAGAAACTAGTCCAGGAAAGTGTAATATCAATAAGGATAACTATTCATATTTAGTAAATGATTATAATGATAATAGAAGAGAGTTAGTAGAGGAGTTAATTAAAGTAATAGATTTAAGTAAGGGTGGAACAGTTTTAGTTTACAACCAAAGGTTCGAAGAAGGAAGACTTAAAGAGTTAGTTACACTATTTCCAGAATATAAAAATGAGTTAGAAAAAATTATAGACTCCTTATTTGATTTAATGGATATTGTAAAAACGAATTCGAAATTATACTTAAGTCTTGGTTTTGATGAAGATGAAAGTAAGGAAGTAAATTATTATCACAGTGATCTAACTGGTAAGTATTCGATAAAGAAAGTTCTTCCTTTGTTTTCTAATTTAAACTATGCAGAATTAAATGTAAAAAATGGGACTGAAGCAATAGTTTCATATGTAAAATTTAAGTATTTAGATCAAGAAGAAATAGAAGAAATAAGACAAGATTTACTCGAGTATTGTAAACTTGATACTTGGGCAATGGTTGTAATATTAGATAAATTAAGAAAACTAAGCAAGTAAAAAAGCTTATATCAAATTCGATATAAGCTTTTATTTTTTACTTTTTCGCTTCCATTACATAGATAACATTTCTAGTAATATTATTAAAGATTGATTCTGAATATTTATATTCAACTTCTGGTAAGTTAGGATCATGAACTAAGATATTTCTTCCACTTGGAGTTATTTCATACCCACTAACAACAAGTAAGTGCCCATTTGTATTATATCTACCAGTATTACCTCTAATACTTAAGGCTACTGGTCCAACAGTTGCTAGGTGGTGAAGCAACTCTTCAAATGAATAAATTCTTTGTACATATGTATTTTCACCAAACGCACTCATTCCAACAGTGTTAAATACCCAATTACCGTAAATTCCAGAATTATATTCTCTTAATAATTTAGCTGATTCGCGGTGTGGTAATTCTTTGTCTGAAAACTCATGACCATGATACATTAACATCATTGCCGCTGAAGTAGGAGAACAAATTGAGTCACCTATACCGGGAACATCGATTTGGTATAAATTAGGAAGATCATATTCAACCTTACTTGGTAGATTTGATATATCTACATTGTATACATAATCAGGAATTTCTAAAGTAATCGCAACTAGTGATAGTTTGGCTGATTGATCACTTGGTGTATCACGTTTTAAAATTACTTTATATTGGAATGCATCTGCAGTTTTATTATTGTTTATAAAAATGATATCATCATCTAATTTTGCTACTGTATCACTTTGGTCAAACATTTTGTTTTCTAAACCTAATCCGAATGAACCATAAGAGAAGTACTTACTCCAAACTCCATCAACACGTACACGCACTTGCAATTCGGCTGTTGTTTTAGTATTTGAAATAGCTGCCCATGAGCCCACAAGTGTTTTAAAATTATTTGCTTTAAAGATTGGCGACTCATAACTACCTTCAGTTTTACCAGTAGTTAAAACAGCGCGATCACCTTCAAGTGTAAGATTATTGAAGTTTGTATTTTTAAAGTTTGTTGCATAATCTACAAAGATGTGATTATTAACAAAAACTTCATTTGCATTAATTGTTTCTGTTTTAAATTTAAATTCTTTTTCCATAATATCTTCTCCTAAACTTAATGTAAGAATTAATGATACTTCTTGAACATTTTGTGTTAATGTTATAAATCCATCATCAGTTAATATGTCTGGATTTGTACTCTTCCAGCTGGCTACTATTCCAAATTGGAATTTAGTAGGTAATACTAAATTTGTAGTTAGAACTTCTGGTAAATTGATATCTTTGATTGCAAGTTCAAATTTATCTTGATTTGTCATAGCTTTAACTAATACGTTATATGTTTTTTCAATCTCAATACCTGAATATAAGAATGTTGCTTTTAATTCTACAAGTGTATCTTCGGTAGGATATTTATATTCACCATCTTTTGTAAGCACATCAGGATGACTTGAATACCATAATACGCCTACTCCACTTAGATTATAAGGTAGTTCAATACTTGCTTTAACTTCTTCTGGAATCTCAAAGTTTTCAACAACTAAATTAATATATTCTTCTTCACTGACTTCTTTTACATTTAAACTAAAAGTATATTCAT
>DUVT01000154.1 GCA_012840905.1 Acholeplasmataceae bacterium | reverse complement strand
TTAGATAAAGCTTTAGCTAAAGGTCTTTTCCACAAAAATAAAGTGAGTAGAATGAAATCTCACATTTCTAAATTACTAAATACAATAGCTTAAAAAAACATCCATTTTTAATAATGGATGTTTTTTATTTACAGTCCAAATAAGAATAATTCAAATCCAGACTTAATATCAACTTTTCCGCTTTTAATTTGAAAATCCAAATTTCCTAATTTTACAATATATTCTTTTACTAACTCAAAATCAAGACCTCTTGCATTTCTTACCATGTAATATGCTCTACCAGGACTAACCTTCATTTCTCTTGCAATATCTGCTTGCTTATAACCATTTAATAACATTGTACTAACTAAAAAGATTTCTCTTAAAGTTTTAGAGACTAATGCAAACAAATAGTAAACATCATTTCCACTATTAATTAAGTCTCGATAGATACTTATAATTTTAGGTTTGTCTTGTTCAATGATGGCATTTGATAAAGAGAATACATCGTTTTGAATTTCTTTTACAACTACCTTTTTTACTACATCAGTTGTAATTATACCACCCGGACCAACATAAGAAATTAATTTATCAATTTCATTTTTGGCATTGATCATATTTTTACCAACTAAGCTATAAAAAGTTTTTACAGCATCATCTCTAATATCAACACCATTAATTGTGCATTGTCTTTTAATCCAGCCTGCAATTTCAATATCAGATAATTCTTTAGTTTCAACTGCATTTGGTAACTTCTTCAATCGTTTAACAATATCTTTTCTTTCGTCCAGTTTTAAATTACTAGCATCAATAATTAGAATAGTAGACTCCATTGGTTTAGTAAGATATTTTTTAAATATTTCAGTTTCTTTCTCATCTAAAGATGCTTCTGATGTTAGGAATTTTGGGTTTTTACAAACCACAACTTTCTTATCACTTAAAAAAGGCATAGTAATAGCATCTTGAAGTACAGAAGTAAGACTAACCTCATCTAAGTCATAAGAGTTAATATTATATTCATCGACCTTTGATTCTTTAATCACTCGGTCGATTTTATTTTTAATTATTAGGCTTTCATAGCCATAATAGAAATAAATACTCATTCATTCTCATCCTTTAATTTCTAAGATTTGTACGACCCCTTCATCAGCATCATAATTTACAATTATTATTTCGTTGTCTTTAAAGGTAGAAGGAAGTACATAGTTTTGATTTTTTATTTCATAAACTAAACTTATATCTACACCTTCTATCATAATATCGCCGATTTTTGATTCAAGTTCGCTTACGAGTTCTTCTCTAAATTTAGAACTACTTTGTGTCAGGCTGTTAAACCTAATTATTTCTTCTTCAGATAATTCATAGATATATTCATTAAATAAATAATCGGTATAAACAGCTCTAAATTGTTCATCATCAACAAACGAAACAAAATAGGAATTTGGTTTATTTAAATCTAATGAGACTTCCGTTATTTCGCTTATTCTATCTGATGCACTATTTGCATAATCCTTTTCAATTAACGCAGTAAATAAACTGAAACCGCTTAAGATTAATGCAAGCGAACTAAATGCAATTGCCCAACCATATTTTCTTGTTTTATTTTTATTATAAATTAAGATTGAATTAACTACTAAACCAATCCCAAATAATACAAATAATGGTGGGAATAAGCTGCTTATTAAAAATGATAGACCTAAGAATACAACACTTGTTACAAAAATATAGTTATTCTTATCCTTATTGTAACTACCATAAGTAATAACACTTGATGTAGTTTTATCTTTATTTAAATAATCATAAATAGTTTTCTTACCTGTAACTGCATTATCATCTAAGTTATCTTCAGTAGTATTATCTAAATCAGTTTGATTAGTTTCTGCTTGTTTAAGAACACTATCATTAACTATCTTTTCATTTTCAGAAAATTTATAAATCGAACTTGTAGTAACTACAGTTTTTCTATCTACTTTTTCCCCAGGAGCAAACTGATAGATTGATTTTCTTTTTTCTTCTCTTATTAATTTTTCCCCACAAAAGCTACAATAATCATCATCTAGTTTTACTATATTGTTACATTTATGACATTTCATATTCTGCCTCCAGCTTATAATAATATTAATATATCAAGATTTCTTTGTCAAGCAAAAAAGAAAAGATGCCAAAGCATCTTAGTTTAAAGTAGTAAAGCTATATTTCCTTTTGTTAGCTTTAAAAATTATTGAGTAATCTAGATCTGTTCTATAAATTTTTATATTATATTCATTTAGAGTTTGAATTGTCTCTATGTGTGGAAAAGCAAACTTCTCAACTCTACCAGCCATTATAATTGCATATTTAGGCTGAAGTTTTGCGATTAATTTTTTTGATGTAGAAGTTGAG
This sequence comes from Acholeplasmataceae bacterium, assembly GCA_012840905.1. GTDB lineage: Bacteria > Bacillota_I > Bacilli_A > ML615J-28 > CAG-698 > DUVT01. Next base: position 240 of record DUVT01000154.1, on the reverse strand, counting down.
CTACCATGATGAGCTATTTTTATTACATCTACATCTAAGTTTATTTCAGCAATTTTTTCCTCTACAATCTTAGTTGCATCACCTAAAAATAAAAATTTTAATCCACCAATTTCTAAATAAATAATTATACTATCATCATTAGTATCTAAATAATCTTTGTCTGGATGCAGTATTAAGAACTCTATTTTACCACAAACTAATTTATCATTTGCATTTACATATAAAACATTAGTATTATCT
>DUVT01000153.1 GCA_012840905.1 Acholeplasmataceae bacterium | reverse complement strand
TATACGAAATTCTTTGTATTGTAAAACTTCTGCGATAACATAACCTTTTGCTCGAAGATAATCAAATTCACCACCAAGCTTTGGAATCGCACCACTAATTAACATCTCACCTTTATCTACATATTGCTCTTCTTGGACTAATATTATTCCCTTTTCTACATGATACCTTTTTACTATTCCTTGATGCGATGCATAATAAGAACCAATTCTAGGATCATCATCTCGTGGCTGAGTTTTAATTTCTTTTATATCTAAATATAAATAAGAACCATTTTTCCTAATTCCGATCCATTCGTAATGATAAAATGTCTTCCGTAAATCTAAATTTATATTTGAGAGATTATCATTCAAATAGGAAAATGGTCCTACTTTTTTTAAGTATTTGTCTAAATAGTCTAGTACTTCTTGATTTTCGGTATCTGGATCACTAAAGACTATATGGGTAATACTGCTATTTAAATTTATTAAAGCAAATATAATTAATAATATACCAATTAAAGTAATAAAATATTTTTTCAAAAAAGTGATTATTTTACTTCTACCTATTTCTATCGCATCTATATTAATTAAATTATTTAATGCTTGATATACTTCTATGCCGCACTCAAACTCTAATTCACCATCAATTACTTTTAAATTTCTTATATTATATTTACTTAAAGTTTCTAAATTAGATTTATCTGTGTTGCATAAATATCGATTTAGTTTATTCATTTATGATCACTTGATGAATATCACCGAATATTTCAATCATATAACTATCCATTTGTTTAAGTTTTAAAAACTTCCCATAAATTGAAAAAATATCTACTTTAATTAAGTTTTCACTTAAATCAAGTAACCTATTATAATCTTCAATTACGATTCTTTGATTACTATAAATGGATAATTTAATATTCGTTGTGTTTTTCATATCTATCTCCTCTATAAATTTATATGAAAATATTAAGTAAAAAATGAGGAGAGAAAAATAAAAACCGCTATTAGCGGTCATATTTTAAGAAAAACCGCTGTAGCGGTTAATCTATCTTTATCTAGAACGACGATATGCTTTCTTTCTAGCAGCTCTTTTTTTCATCTTTTTGATATCGCTTGGTTTCAAGAAATGTTTTCTCTTGCGCGCTTCAGCTAGGACTCCGTTCCTGGAAACATCTCTTTTAAAACGTCTAAGAGCATCTTCAATTGTTTCGTTTTCGCGAACTATCGTTTTGGGCATTTCTCCTCGTCCCTCCTTCCACGCTCAAATTCCTATATATTATAACATAGTCAATTACTAATGTAAAGGATGAAAAAATATTTTTTTCAATTTTTTGTAATTTTTTATTGAATTTCTAAGGTTTTAACCTTCTCAAGCAAAAATATTATCATTTCAAGATATTTTTTAGCGACCATCATGAAGTCGATATGGAGTGTTTTACTCATTCCAACCATCTCTTTAAACATCGCTACATTATACCATTGGAAACATTGGAATGCACGCCAGAGATGGAATCTTTTAATATGGTCGTTTGATGGGTTTTTATAATATATATGTAATAATTTAAAACCATCACCATAATGTTTATTTGAAAAACATGCGATATCATAGATTGGGTCATTGTTACCACAAAACTCAAAATCAACAATAAGTAATTTGTCATCATCAGTTAAAACGAAGTTTGATGGTTGACTATCGCCATGAGTTAATACTTTTGGTGTAGATTCTAAATATTCTTTAAATTTAAAAAAATATTCTTTTTGTTTTAAGTATTCTTCAGGATGTGTAAATCCTAAGTCACTAGCTATCTTTTCATAATAAGATAATCTTTCAAAAGGATTATAGTCATTAACTGCTTTTACATTAGAGTTATGAACTTGTTTTAAAATATTAGAAATCTTCTCATATGGATATAGGCTTTCATCCATTGTAGATAATGGCTTACCGGGTATATATTTTGCAATTTTAATTCCAGTTTCAGTATTTAAATAAATAGTTTCATTTGTAACATTTAAACTTTCTACAAGTTTAATATTTTCAATTTCATAATCACGATTGACAAAATGTTCACTGTATTCACCAGGAATTCTAAATGTATACAAAGTGCCATCAGCTTCGATTACATAAGTATAATTGCTCATACCTCCAAGTAATCGTTCTACAATTTTCACATCTTCTGTTTTTAAAATCTTCTTAGCTTCACTTAATACTTTATTTTCCATAATTAATCATCCTTATTTAAAAATTTATTTAATTTTTCTAAGGCTAAATAGCGGTGAGAGATCTTGTTTTTTTCATTACCTAATTCTGCATATGTCTTACCATACTCAGGTAAATAAAATAGTGGATCATACCCAAAACCATCTGCACCTTTTAGTTCTGTTAGGATTATGCCATCTACTCTACCTTCAAAGTAGCTGGTGTTCCCTTCTTTATCTATATAGCAAATTACTGTTATGAAGTATGCATCCCGATTGTTACTTCCTATTAATTTTTTTAGTAACTTTTGATTATTTTCAGCATCAGTTGCATCCTCACCTGCATAGCGAGCACTCATAATACCAGGCTCATCGTTTAATACTGGAACAACTAATCCTGAATCATCTGCAAATGTAGGAACTTTATACTTATCATAAAAATGTTTTGCTTTTTTATAAGCATTTTCGTGAAAAGTATTTCCATCTTCAATTACTTCATCTTCATCATTAAATTCTCTTAAAGAAATAACAGTTTGATTTTCAAGGATTGCACTAACTTCTTTTAGTTTATTTAAATTTCTACTTGCAAACAGTAACTTCATCATTATTCAC
>DUVT01000152.1 GCA_012840905.1 Acholeplasmataceae bacterium | reverse complement strand
TAGTGGTGGTTTAAAAATTACTGGTCTAATTAACAACAGTAATTTTCTTCGCGAAACAAAATGTAGTGATATTAAAGATGCTGAAAAGATTATTAGTGAAGTAAGTAAGGAACTTAAACTAGATGTAATCTATACTGGTGTTTATGAGAAAATAGCAAATTCGTGCGATCAACTTTTAGGAGAAATTATATCTCTTAAACTATATTTAAGAAAAGAATGGCTATAAAAAAATGAAAGGGTAAACTAATGGCAAAAGGGAGAATAACTTTTAATTTTGAAAAGTGTAAAGGGTGCATGCTGTGTGTACACTTTTGCCCAACAAAAATCCTTGAGCTAGATAAAGAAAACATTAATCAAAAAGGTTATAACTTAATTAAAGTTACTGAACCTGAAAAATGTATTGCTTGTGGATTTTGTGGGATGATGTGTCCAGATTCTGTCATTACTGTTTATAAGGTGGCAGTATGAGTAGAGTCTTAATGAAAGGGAATGAAGCGATTGCTGTTGCAGCAATCAAAGGGGGATGTGATGCATTTTTTGGCTATCCAATTACCCCGCAAAATGAAATTCCTGAATATTTAAGTAAACATATGAAAGCAAATGGTAAAGTTTTTTTACAGGCAGAAAGCGAAATTGCTTCAATCAACATGGTTTATGGTGCAGCAGGAGCTGGTGCTAGAGTAATGACTTCATCATCAAGTCCAGGAATTGCATTAATGCAAGAAGGAATAACTTATCTTGCAGGAGCAGAACTACCATGTGTAATTGTTAATGTTATGCGTGGTGGACCAGGTCTAGGTGGGATTCAACCAGCACAATCAGACTATAACCAAATAACACGCGGTGGTGGGAATGGTGACTATAACGTAATGAGTTATGCACCGGAAAATTTACAAGAAACTGTAGATATTATTAAAGGTGCTTTTGATACAGCGGATTATTATCGTAATCCTGTAATGATTGCAGTTGATGGTTTAATAGGCCAAATGATGGAACCGGTTGATTTAGATAAAGCTAGCCAAAAACGTGTTATGCCTGCAAAAGACTGGGCTGCTAGTGGTGGACACACAGGTAAAGATCGTAGGGTTATTACATCTTTATATTTAGATCCAAAACAATTAGAGGAACACAATTTAAAACTGTATCGTAAATATCAAGAGATTATAAAAAATGAACAAAAATATGAATTGATAAATGTAAAAGATGCGGAATATTTAATTGTTGCCTATGGTACAATGGCAAGGATCTGTAGAAGTTCAATCGAGATTTTAAGAGAAGAAGGAATAAAAGTCGGTATGATCAGGCCAATTACTATTTGGCCATTCCCAGAAAAAGCATTTAAAGACTTATCGAAAAACTTAAAAGAAATATTAGTTTGTGAATTAAGTTTAGGCCAAATGATTCAAGATGTAAAACTTTCTGTTGAAGGAAGATATCCAGTTTCATTCTTTGGTAGAACAGGTGGTATGCTTCCTGAACCTGAAGATATTGTTCGTGCTCTTAAAAAGATTATTAAGGGGGAAGAATAATGGAAAAAGTAGTATATCAAAAGTCAGTAGGCCTAACTAATAATGATTTATCATATTGTCCTGGATGTACTCATGGGATTATTCATAAACTAGTAGCAGAGGTTTTAGAAGAATTAAACTTAGTTGACCAGGCAATTGGGATTGCTAGTGTAGGTTGTTCAGTAATGAGTTATTTCTTCTTCAATTGTGACATGCAACAAGCTGCTCATGGAAGAGGTTGTGCAGTTGCAACAGGAATAAAAAGAGTTCGACCAAATAATATAGTATTTAGTTATCAAGGTGATGGCGACTTGGCGAGTATGGGTTTAAATGAAACAATCCATGCAGCAAATCGTGGTGAAAATATTACTGTTATTTTTGTAAATAATGGTATATTTGGAATGACTGGTGGGCAAATGGCGCCAACAACTTTACTTGGCCAAAAAACTACAACTACAAAAGAAGGAAGAAAAAAAGAAGAACATGGTTTTCCGATAAAAGTTGCAGAAATTATTAGTCAAGTAGAAGGTGCAGCTTATGTTGAACGGGTTTCAGTTCATAATCCAAACTTTTTACGTAAAGCTAAGAAATCACTCAAAAAAGCTTTTGAATATCAACAACAAAACAAAGGCTTTACTTTTATTGAATTTTTATCTACTTGCCCTGTAAACTGGGGTATGACACCAATCCAAGCGATGGAATTTGTTAGTAAAGAAATGATGACTTATTATCCAGTAAAAGTATTTAAAGATGTAGGTGATGAAAATGCCTAAACAAGAAAGAATTACAATCGCAGGTTTTGGTGGTCAAGGAGTAATGTTAATCGGTCAAATCTTAGCTTATGCTGGAAATGAAATAGGTAAGAATACTCTATGGTTTCCGTCCTATGGACCTGAGACTAGAGGTGGAACTGCAAACTGTGCTGTAACTATTTCAGATGAAGCAATTAATTCACCAGTCTTTAGTAAAGCAAATACATTAATTGCAATGAATTTACCATCACTAGACAAGTTTTATTTAAAAGTTCTTGATAATGGGAATATTATTTTTAATTCATCATTAATTAAAGATAAAGAACTTGAATCAAAAGCTAATATCTATAAAATACCTGCAAACGATATTGCATTAAAACTAAATAATCCAAAAGTTGCAAATATGGTTATTTTAGGTGCTTATTTAGAAATAACAAAATTATTTAAAGATG
>DUVT01000151.1 GCA_012840905.1 Acholeplasmataceae bacterium | reverse complement strand
TTTCTAGCAGGATAACATTCTACCAGGTTACCCAGTTCATCACGATCACCTCTAAATGAAAATCCTACTCGATAATCATCTCCTTCAGTTAATCTAGCACCGTTTCTATCAAATACTTCTACTGTTACATCAGTATTAAAATTTGCTCTATTGTTTATATCTTGACGAAGAGGATTGCTATCGTCATATTTTTGATAACCGATATCTCGAAATGATACACTCATTCCATCTGGCCAATTTACTACCCAAGTTTCACTTACATTCATTGAACCGTCTTCGTCAATTTCAATGATTGCATCATAACTTTCAACATTTATTTTATTGCCAAATGAAAAATTACCAGATTCTATACTTTGCAATATAAAAAATGCTAATACCATAAATGCTGTTATAATAACAACAGCAATATTACTTTTCTTCATTGCTTTACTCCTATCTAAATTTTAACCATATACCAAAATCAGGAATATGTGTAAAACTTAGTTTTTCTTTTGTAACTGGATGTTCAAAGGCTAAACCTACACAAGCAAGCCCTAAATGATCATTATAATTTTTCAATCTATAACCATATTTAAAGTCATTAATTAACGGTTTATTTATATGGGCAAATTGTGCTCTAATTTGATTATATCTTCCTGTTATTAATTTTACCTCAACTAGGGAAAATATTTCGCCATCAAGCATTATACTTTTAATTTTTTTATATCTTAGTTTAGCATATTTTGCAACCTTGCTAGGTCTACTCTTAATAATAGCCCTACTTTTTCCATCAACTTTAACTTTTTTAATATAATTTTCTAATTGTCCACTTTCAGCTATATCACCGGTTATAATAGCATAATATATTTTTTCTAGTTTTCTATCTCTAATATCATTTGCCAGTCTTGATGCTGCTTTTGATGTTTTCGCAAACACCATTAAACCACTTACTCTTTGGTCTAAACGCTGAACTAAGCCTAAAAACACATTTCCTGGTTTATTATACTTTTCTTTAAGATATGCTTTTAATAAAGTTAACATATCTAAATCATCAGTTTCATCTGCTTGACTTAAGATATTTTCAGGCTTAACAACAACCAACAAATGATTATCTTCATAAACAATTTTTATATCATTAATATTAGTTTTCATCATAACATACTTCTAATGCAATTTGTGCTTTTTCCAAGTCTTTAAGATTTTTAATTTTAATTGTCTTAAATTTATTCTTCTTTACCTTTAATTCAATTCCATTTTCAAACGTTAGATAAGCAAAATTTTTAATTTTTCTATATGCGATATAGTTATTTGTATTTACTTCAAGAACCTCGTCACCTAAAGCTAACATCAATTCTCTAATACTCTTATATAAATTGTGTTCTTCTAGATTTTTAAATTCATAGTGATTTATTCCTAAATAACTACTTGTACTTTGATAGTTTTTCTCTAATAAAATAAACTTATTCTCAAAGACTTGATATTTAATTAGTTCAATAACAAATGGCATTTGTTTAATTGCATATTCATCATATTTATTAAAATCATTTCCGATAACAATTAGTCTTGGATTTAAGTTTAGGTTATTAGTAATATCATAACCTAACTCTTGACTTATAATTGACTTTACTTTGCCTTGATTATTTTTAATATAATCAAGGTATATTAAGCCCTTGTTAATTGTACTACTGAATCTACCTATACGATATTCAATAACAACTAGTTGATAGTTTTCATCATAACCTACAACTTCAACCAATTCTTCATTTGAATAGAGAGGATAATCTTTAAATATTAAAGTTATACCCAGTAAGTCTTCAATATTTTCTTCAATTAATTCTCTTATTTCGTGTTTTCCAAGGCGATTCTTTTTAATTTCTTTTTTGTTTGTGAGACTAAATAATTTCAAATCACTCATTTTTTATCCCATCTACTCTCTTCTTCACCAGCTGGTGGTTCATCAACTCTATTAGATTTACCAAAGAGAATTAATCCAAAGATATAGGCAATTGGGAATACTATTATAAACACTACCCACTCGACACCAGAAATGCCACCCATACCAATAAAGATTCCAACCGTTAAACCAACAATGATGAATAATATAAGTATTAAATATTTCATTCACACGACCTATTTAAACTTTTTCTTTTTATATTTTATGTTTGTATTTTGAATAAATTCTCTTAGCTTATTTCTTTTTTCTTCATCAAGAACAAATTTAGCTAAAATGAGTGCACTATTTTTACTAATATAAAAGTAAAAATAATTTTCCACCTCATAAATAACAATAAAATCATTCCAACTAAAAGTTTTAGATTTTATATCATCAATATATGTAACTCCATCTTCTTTAAATTTAAGTTGGTAACTTATAACATCATAATGAATCTTTTTTACTACCCCGTTTAACATTATATTAGTTACTGCAATTCTAATCACTAATACCATTAATGCAACGAATAGAAAAAAAAGAGAACTTCCAATATCCATTTTTAAAATTAGCACTATAGATACTATTAAAAATATCAAAGAAACACCGTAAAATATATATCTCAGTGGGCTAATCTTAAATAAATGAAATTTAAAAAAGTCTCTTGTTCTTTGTTCACCATGAGTTAATCTTGCGATTATTTCAGTCACTTCTCTAACTTACTCCTCAGTTGGTTCGTTAACTTCTTCTACTTCTTCACTTTGAACTTCAGTAGTTACTTCTTCAACATTTACATCTTCATTAACTACTTCATTTTCAACTTCTTGGATATTAGACATTTCTTCTTCGGTATATACTGGATGAACAAATGTAATAGGTCGTTTTACGATGTCTTCTTCTGTTCGTTTGTAAGGTTTCAAAGCCGCCTTTTCTTTAATAATTGCATCTAAGTTTTCTTTAGTTCCTTCCAGTAATGCTTCATCACTACGATCCACAATAATTGGAACACCTTTACCAATCATCAATATATAAAATTGAGGCATCTCTAAAATTTCAGTTACAAATGACCAATCATACTCAATTGGGTTTTCAGGATCCACACTACGAATAATAACAAGTTTTTCATCTGTTACCTCAACTTTTTGTGTATGGATATCACGTCTACCATAGAAATATCTAGATAGTTGATTATCTAATCTTTTTTCTATATTGAAATAATTATATCCCGAATAAAGAATAAATAATACACCGATAATTGTAAAAGCATAACTGTCTTTTATAAATAATACATCATAGACAATTACAGCAGCTGAAATTAACGCTGTAACTAAAAACCAAATACTCGTTCTTCTCTTATACTTTAAAATAAATAAATTTGCATATTTTAATGTTCTAAAATCTAATTTCGTTAATACAGTTGTTTTTTCCATAATTTCCTCCATATTATTTATTATACCACAATTACATTTTTTTTCACAATTATTTTATTGGATTTTAACATATATTTATGTATAATATAATCAATAATGTTATTTACGGAGGACAACAATGAAAATATTTATTAGTGCGGATATTGAAGGTGTTAACTCAATTAACTCCTGGCCCGAAACTACGGCAAATAATCCGGAATATCAACCTTTCAAAAAACAAATGAATTTAGAAGTTCTACATGCTTGCAATGGGGCACTTGCTGCTGGTGCAAAAGAGATATTTGTAAAAGATGCGCATGACAGCGCAAAAAATTTAGATATCACAATGTTACCAGAACAAGTTGTTTTACATCGTGGTTGGCAAGGCTCACCAGCTAGCATGATGGCTGGTTTAGATAAAACTTTTGATGCAGTTATGTT
>DUVT01000150.1 GCA_012840905.1 Acholeplasmataceae bacterium | reverse complement strand
TAATAATATCTTGTAGGGTTGTATCAAGAACATGCCCTAAGTGTAATTTACCTGTAATATTTGGTGGCGGAAGCGTAATTGTATATGGTTTTTTTGATATATCACCAGCTGTAAAATAGCCCGCTTCTACCCATTTTTTATATTTACCTTTTTCTACAGATGTAAAATCATATTTTGGAGGTAATTGACTTAATTTCATTATCATCATCCTTTCTAAGCATTAAAAAAAGTCCTCAAGTATATTACTTAAGGACGAAATTATTTCCGCGGTACCACCTTAATTCAATAACAATAAAAAAGAGTGATATTGTTATTGCACTTAATTCCTTAACGCGGATCAGACGGATATAGCTACTACAAGTTCACTATACCAACTCCTAGGCTACCTTCATCTATACCAATCTAGGACCTCTCACCAAATGATCCCTCTCTTTGGAAATTAGTATAAACTACTCCTCCTATTCGCAGTTGTTTACTATTTTTACATTTTGAAAATATTATAGTCTAATTCAGAGTAAAAGTCAACTGATAAAACTTGAATTTAAATAAATTCTATTCTAAATCATCACGATAAAGATCACTATTTAAATGTAGTGATGTTCTTGGTGATAATGAGAATTCTAAAATTTTTGCTGATTCGGGTGCAGTTAAACGTTTATATTGTTGGCTGTAGAAACGCTTATTAAAGTTTGTAAAGTATTGTTTTGCTTCTTCTTCAGTTAGTTTAAAGACATGTTTAAGTAAGAAAATAATACGTTTTTCATCTGCACCATTAGCAAGGAAGTGATATAAAATAAAATCATTAATTTCATATTTGCCGATAATACTTTCAGTTTTTTGATTTTCACCTGCAAGTTCAGGTGATATCGGTGTATCTAAAATTCTATCTAATACTTCCTTACATTCAGGATATTTAGTTTTATAGTAATTTATTGTTGCTTTAATTGCAGTTTTTGATAAACCTGCATTAATACCATACATTGCCATATGATCGCCATTGAAAGTTGCCCAACCAAGTGCAACCTCACTCATATCTGATGTACCAATAACTATACCTTTATGTTTATTTGCATAATTCATTAAAGTGTAAGTTCTAAATCTTGCTTGGACATTTTCATAAGTAGTATCTTTGTCATCATGATTTAATATTTCTAGTTGGTTATTTACATCTTTTTGAATAGATATTTCTAAATAAGTAACACCTAAAATTTCGGCTAATTCTTTACCATTATTAAATGTGTTTTCACTAGTGTTTTCAGATGGCATAGATATAGCATGAATGTTTTTGCGATCCCACTTATTTACATCATAAGCATAAACTAATGAAAGTAATGCAAGTGTTGAATCTAAGCCTCCACTTAAACCTAAAACTGAAGTTTTACTATTCACATAATCTAGGCGTTTTAATACACTAAATGCTTGAATATTTATTACATCAACAAAATCACCTTCTGTTTTAGGAACTAATGGTAATTTATCAAATTCTCTTTCAAATTCAAAACTTTTAGCTTTTGGAATCTCAACATTTATATGTTTTAAATTTAAATCACGATTATTGTCTTGAACAATCTTAAAGTAAGAATTATTACGTCTTAAGAAATGTAATTTTTGAATATCAATATCAGCATAGATTATTTTTGTATCCATTGTTATTTCTTCATCTTCTGCTAAGATATGGCCATTTTCTGCAATAATCTTATGTCCGCTGAATACACATTCACTAGTTGATTCACTAGCATTATTAGAAACATAAACATATGCAGCATTAAATTTCATACTTGAAGATTTAGTTAATGTTTTCCGCTTTTCACGTTTTCCGACATGGGCTGGGGATGCACTTGAGTTAAATACTATTAATGCACCATTACTATATAAATGTTCATTTGGTGAGTTTGGAGCCCAAACATCTGCACAAACTTCTGCACCAAAGACTATTTGTTTTGTTTCATCTTCAAATAGTAACTTTCCAAATGGAACAGTTTGACCTAGATATTCAATATAATGTACTTCTTTTACTATCTTTCCTGATCCTAAAAACCATCTCGCTTCATAGAACTCTGAAGTATGAGGTAAAAATGTTTTTGGCACTATTCCTAGAATCTTATCTTTTTGAATAACAAAACTACAATTATATAATGTATCATTAATAATTACGTATGACCCAAATATAACAATTCCTGAAAATGGATTGTTTTTAAGTAAATATGTAATTGCATTTGCTACATCATTATAGAGATAGTCTTGAAAAAATAAATCTCCAATAGAATAACCAGATATACACAGTTCTGGAAATGCAATGATTGCTGTATTTTTCTTTTCTGCTGCTTCAAGAGCTTTAATCATCTCTTTTACATTATACATAGTGTCACCAAGTCTTACTTTTGGACTAGCAGCAGCTACTTTGAGAAATCCGTTATAATACATCTTCTGTCTCCTTATACAAATTATTTTCTTTTATGAATTTAGCAACTTCTTCTATTAATAAATTATCATCTTTAGTTTCTCTATAATTTGAAGAAGAAAGATTAATTTCACTAAATTCATCTAAAATAATAAAGTTATCTTTGTTTGTTTTTAAATGTGGTTTCAAATTAATAAATTCTAGAACATTAATACCATCTCTTGGAATAATTATAAATTTAAAATCTTCTACAATCTTCGGATAATTAATCCAAGATTCGATTGAAATTAAATTATCTGCCCCCATAACAAAGTATGGATCTTTAAAATGACTTAAAGTGTAGTATGTTCCGTAATACTTATCAAGTTCACCTTCAAATTCACTAACCTTAGCTCGTCCCCCTAACTTTTCACACATTAATTTTAACATAGATACCCGTAAATTAAAATCCTTTAAATCATTTTTATTGTATGAATTATTAGTTGGTAAAAAGTAAAACTCACTACTTGGAAATTTTTCCATTATATATTTTGCTATTTCAAAGTGAGCTTTTGTAGGCGGATTAAATGAACCACCATAAATAATTGTCATATTCGTCACCTAATATATTATACCACAAGATAATAAAAACAAATAAATAAATCAAAAAATGAGTTAGATAAATTTTATTCTAACTCATATAATTCTTTCATTTTTGTTTTAAAATAATTTCCTCTTGCAACATAATTTTTAAACTGATCATAGCTTGATGATCCTGGCGAAAACAATATAATTGCCTCATCAGAATATACTAATTTTAGTAGATTAATGGCATCAATTAACTTTTCTGAGACAATATATTTTACGTTCTTCTCTTCAAAATACTTTGCAAGTTCACTTTTATTTTCTCCATTTATAATTACTAAAGATAAATTATCTAGGTAATTATCAATTAATTTATAATTGTCTTGTTTTAATTTTCCCCCGCAAATAAGTAAAATTTTTTCTTGATTGAATGCTGCTAAAGCAGTTTTTAAAGCATAAAAATTAGTCGCTTTAGAATCATTATATACTTTCGCTTGCTTATATTTTCCTAAATATTCTAAACGATTTGGGATATTTTTAAATGTTTTTAGAGTAGATAAATTTTTTAAATATTTCCTATCGTAAGCAATTATTACACTAATTGCAGCAAGTAAATTTTCTAAGTTATGCATACCTGCTAGCTGATAATCTTTTGTACTTGTTATAAGTTTTCCTTGATAATATATATTTTTTCCTTCTAAATAAATATCTACTTTTTCTTTTAATGAATATTTTATTAGCTTACAATCAAGATTTCTAAAAAGACGCCTCAACAATAAATCATCATAATTATAGATAACATAACTATCTTTATTGATATTTTTAATTAGTTTTAGTTTAGCTTTTACATAATCTTTAAATGAATTATGATGGTCTAAATGATTGATTGTTAGGTTAGTAAATACACTAATATCACTTTTAAATTTATCCACATAATCAAGCATAAAACTTGATGCTTCAATTATTATATCATTATCACTATCAATAAAACTAGAAAGCCCAACACCAATATTTCCACCTAAATCTAAATGGTTAAGTAAATGTTTTAAAAGAGAAACTATTGTAGTTTTGCCATTAGATCCTGTTACAGTAATTAGTTTTTTTG
>DUVT01000149.1 GCA_012840905.1 Acholeplasmataceae bacterium | reverse complement strand
TCAATAAAATAATCCACTTTGAATTATTATTTTCAATAATAATCTCGTATATTATTTTTGTTATTAGTTTTTCTATTCTTAGAATTTCTAATTTATTTAAAGAGTATGATACCTATATAAAGAACTTAACATTTTCAAATTATCTATTAATTTTTGTAATTAACATCTTACTAGGATTACTACTAGCAAATAGATTTATTAAAAAGCGTGCTAAAAACACATTATATAGTTCATTGAGACTGGAGTAGGTGAAGCGGATGATTAAAATTGAAAATCTTAATAAGTTTTATAATCCCAATAAACCTAATGAAATTCATGTGATTAATGATACAACACTTGAGTTTCCAAATACAGGTTTAATTTGCTTACTTGGTCCTAGTGGAAGTGGTAAAACAACACTATTAAACGTAATAGGTGGACTTGATAGGGTAGATAGTGGTAAGATTAAGTTTAAAGATTACAGGCTATCAAAGTATCAAACAAGTAAATGGGATGTAATTAGAAATAATCATTTTGGTTATATTTTTCAAAATTATTATTTACTTCCAGATTTAACAGTTTATGAAAACTTAGAATTAGTTTTAAAAATGTTAGGTCTTGGTAAAGATAAAATTGATGAAAGAATTGATTATGCACTTACTGCAGTAGGAATGTATAAATATAAAAAACGCAAACCTAACCAACTAAGTGGTGGCCAGCAACAAAGGATTGCGATTGCACGTGCTTTAGTAAAAAGCCCGGATGTTGTTATTGCTGATGAACCAACTGGAAACTTAGATGAGAAAACCACAACCCAAATAATGAATATCATCAAAAAGATATCTAAAGACTGTTTAGTTATTTTAGTAACCCATGAACGCCGCTTAGCTGAATTTTATGGGGATAGAATAATTGAAATTTCAGATGGTAAAATTATTGCTGATGTAATTAATTCACAAGATAGAGAATTAATTTCTAAAGAAGACCATAATTTGTATTTAAAAGAATATGAAAATAGTGATGAAATTGTAAATGATGATTTAGATGTTAAATACTATTATTCTGAGCCTAAAAAACGGTTTAGACTCAATGTTATCTTTAAAGATGATACATTTTATATTACTTCACCACTTGAAAATGTAAAAATTAAATTTTTAGATAGAAATAGTGAAATTCAAATTGTTGATTCAAATAAACCAAGACTTGATAAACAGCATATAGAAAATTTTGAGTACCATCTATCTAAATTAGAATCAAAAAAAGTTAAAAATAAATCTGTAATTAGTTTTAAAGATGCTGTTAAGTTTGCTTTAAAACATTTAAGCAATATCAGAAGAAGACAAAAGCTAATGTTTATAGTGATGTTTTTTGCATCAATCCTCTTAACTGTCGGTTTTATTAACTTTTTTACAGCTACTCAAGAATTAAAAAAACATTATAAATTTTTTAATGAAAATGTAATTGTTGCAAATGCAAATTATGATGAAGTACTAGATTTAATAGGCGAAGATGATTTAGTCTTAGATTTACCAAGAAGAACAGTAGTAACTTCAATGGGAAATAGCTACTTTGCGCCAAATGATACTATTCAATTTATTAACATTCAACATTATGCGATGATGTCAGCTATTCCAATTGATATTATTGATAATCCTACAATTTATAACGGATTAGGTAGATTAATTGAAAATAAAAATGAAGTATTAATTGATTATTATTTAGTTGAAAAGTTTTTAGAACTACAAAATGTTAAAAATTCAGGACTTAAATATCCCGAACAATTCCTGGGTTTAAAATTAAATATTGATTCAGCTTC
>DUVT01000148.1 GCA_012840905.1 Acholeplasmataceae bacterium | reverse complement strand
TTTATTTCAAATTTCTTCCTCTTATTAATAATTAGTTTATCTTCCGTAAAGATAACTTTCTTACTATTAAATATTATCATCTCTATCCTCCTATTATTTAAAAACTAATAGACGATTACTTATAATTTATAGTACTATCTATACAATAAAAGTATATCATAATGTTTTAAAAAATCTATCAAATATCTGATGTATTAAATATGCACCTAAATATAATACATTTAAATTTTTTTATCAAAAAAAGGTTAGAATTTCAAATAATTCTAACCTTTATACTGTTTTTTTAATTTATAAACTTTATCTTCGCTCAAGTAAACACACAGCTTCTATATGTGGTGTGTTAGGGAACATATCAACTGGAATAATATATTTTGGATGATATGATTTTTGAAGATGATTTACGTTTTTTGCTAAAGTTGAAGGATTACATGATACGTAGACAATCTTTCTTACTTTTGCTTTTTGTAAATAATTTAATAGTTTTATATCCATTCCTTTACGTGGAGGATCAACTATTAATACATCTGGAGTATAGCCTTCTTTTTCGAATTTGTTTAAATGAGGTAAAATTTCTCCAAAATAGAATTTTGCATTATCAATATTATTCATCTCTGCAAATTCTTTTGCATCATTAATATTCTTCCTATTATTATCAATTCCTCTTACTTCTACTACTTTATCAGCTAGGTATAAACCAATACTTCCAATCCCACAATACAAATCAAGTATACTTTCAAAACCTTTAATATTTGCTGCTTTTACAATTTGATCATAAAGTACTGTAGTTTGTTTTGAGTTTAATTGATAAAATGACTCTGGTGAAATTTCAAAGTCAAGTTTTCCAAGTTTACCTTTGATCTTTTCTTTACCAGCAAGGTTAATTACTTCACTGTTAATAATTTCAATTGATTTTAAATCATCATTAATTGTATAATTAACACTTTTTACATTCTCAATATTAATTACTTTTTTAAAGATATTTAAGATTCTCGGTTCTTTTTCTAAAATTACAAATGTAACTTGCACTTCATTTGTTTCTTCAAAACCACGAACTATAATGTATCTTAAGTTACCTTGACGGAATCTCGGATTATAAATATCAATTTCTGCTTTAGTTAAATAGTCTAAAATATCTTTTAACGCCTTTTGTACAAGTTTGTTCTCTTCTACATATTCATCTAAATAAATTACTCTATTAGTGTTTTTCTCAAATTGACCTACAACTACTTTATCACCATCATGACGAACTGGTAATTGGGTTTTGTTTCTATATTCAAATGGATAATCCATTCCCAACATATCATAAACTTTAATCTTGTCTACATCACCATCATAATAACGATTAAATGCATCAATTATAATATCTCGTTTAAATTCAAGTTGCTTTTCATATTTGATATGTTGTAGAGTAAGTCCTGCCTTCATTAGCTTTGGAGCTTTAGGAATTATTCTATCTTTTGATTTAGTCTTAAACTTTGTTATTTCTCCATAAGCAAATCTTTTCTCTACGCCTATTATTTTTACTTCTACGACTTCACCTGGAATTGCTCCATCAACAAAAACAGCCACTCTTTTGTAATAGCCAATTCCTTCACCGTTAATTCCTAGTCTTTTTATTGTTAATAAAATTAAATCATTAATTTTTAAATTGTGTTCCATAATATCCTACTTTCTTATATTAATATATTATACATCATCTTATTTTCTTATACAACGAAAATTATTTGCAAGTCATAAATAAAAGCACTGGAAATCCAGTGCTTTATGAATAGATGCCTAAAATTCTTTCAGACTTAGTTCGATAAATTTCATATAGATTTTCTGTTGTATTTGATTTAAGCAATCGATACCTTACATTACTCTTTAGATGACCTTTATTTGTAACATTATCATTAAAGTTATAAAGTACATCAATTTGGACAATAATCTCATCAAATGTTGATTTCGGAAGAATAATTTTTCCATCTTGTAATGTAAACTTAGTATCATTTACAAAGATTATCGCTTTATTAAGGTCTGTTCCTTTATCTACATCTACATAATCAATACTAAATGTATAAGTAGTAGCATCTTCATCTATTAATACACTATTAATAATTGGTTGTTGCTTTAATGTTTTTACATTACCATCAATTAATAATGTATCAACTTTACCTTTGCTATCTTTATAATATAGTTCATAGTAAAGTTCAGTATTTGATTCAAGTCCAGTAAATGTCGCTTTGCCA
Source organism: Acholeplasmataceae bacterium (assembly GCA_012840905.1). GTDB lineage: Bacteria > Bacillota_I > Bacilli_A > ML615J-28 > CAG-698 > DUVT01. Next base: position 7,943 of record DUVT01000148.1, on the reverse strand, counting down.
TTTACTACTTGTTTTAATTCATCACCAATCTTTACATATAACTCTTTTATATCATAACCATTAGTTTTCTTTAAATCTAAATTAAATGTAATTGAATTTTCTTTAGCTTCAGTTTCAACTTCAATTAGTGGCACTTCAACAGTAACTAATAATGCATTACCATTTCTTCTTTGACCACCATCTGATGGTGAAGATTTCACTACAAATTTACCTTGTTCTTTTACGATCATATATGATGATCCACCACCATCAAGGTTGTATGCTTCTACAACTCCCCAACTCTTCATTAATGCAGCCATTTCATTTCCGAACATTCCCCATCTACCTGCAGCTTCAGCACGGCCATCAATTACTGATAAAACAATTGTTCCATCACGTTTAACCCCAGCAACCGTTCTTGGGTGACGTGCATATGTATTGTTGTTATTGTTTGGATGTGGATTATACTCTCCATCTAAAACGAACATTGCATTTTGACCAGTTATATTGGCTACACCTGCAAAATCACCAGTAAATTCGTATTGAGCTCTAATTTTTACACCTACATCAAGTGCAGCACGAACTTCAGCGTTATTTGTTGCAATTGCAAATTGACCAACTTGAAGTTCTACTGGTTCTAAACTTGTAATTTCACCACGACCATAAAAGTCATTTGCATTGTTTGGAAGTGCATATTCTGCATTGCCAACAACAAATACTTTAGAAGCCTCACCAACATTAATTGGTACATATTGTTTATTTGCATTATAAGTACCAAAATAGATACTTGTTTCACCTGCATCAGGTTGTTGATTTAATTTATCAATTTGGAATTCTTGTGCAATACTTCCATCTTCAGCATAAACAGCAAGAATCATCTTTTCTGATTTTGTTGGTCTACCACCAACAAGTGCAGTTTTATTAGGAGCCTTACGGAATCCTACTGCATTATTTCCTGTTGTCTTAAAATATTCACCATTTGTAACAAGTGGATTATTTGTTTGATATGGTAAGTTACCATTACCTGAAATATCAAAGAAGTCACCATTTACTGCAGCTAATACTTTTTGATCAGGGAATTCCTGTTCAAATTGGATAGCTAAATCAGTAACTGTAGTTAATGTCCACTTGTGATTTTTGTGATTACCATATGATACAATATTAGCTTTACTATTGTATGGAATTTCTAAGACATTAACTTCTTGGTCATAAAACTTACCATCACGCATTGTTTCAGCTTTATCAAAGTAATGTTTTACTCCGAATTTCAAATCATTTTCTTCTAATCTTTCAACAACCCTATATCCAGCTCCACCTGATTGTACTAATTCAAACGATGAGCTTTCAACTGCAACACTACCAAGGAAAAATAGTGAGACTAAAAGTAATAAAAAGTTTGTAATTTTTCTCATTTTACTTACCTCTTTTATTTATATATTCTAGCTATATATTCATTTTGAACATTTATAATATTTGATAAATAAGCTTCAGTATTTCGAATAATTATAATTTCTGTAACTTCTAAGGTAATTAGCTCACGCTTACCATCACCAATATTATAGAAAGTCTTTACAACAACCTTTTCTTTAATCTCAGTTAAATGAGTTTTCGGAACATTTTTCACACCATCATAGAAGAATCCTAAACCTTTACCATCAACTACTAATTCAGCTTCGCCAAGTGAGCCTGCTTTATCTGGGTCTATATATTCTAAGTAAAACTCAAATCTAGAACCAGTTTCATAAATAGTTAGTTTTGTATACTCCGGTGTTATTTTATATGTTTTAATAATTCCCGAAGTAATTATTCTTGTAAATTCTCCATCTTTATCTTTGTATTCAAAGAAATAATCATAAGATGTATTGTTTTTTAAATTGGTAAATGATGCTTTACCATCCTCAACTAATTTTCTTTCATTATTTAAAGTTATATATAACTCTTCAACATCATGACCATTTTTATTTACTATATCAATTTCAAAATCAATTGAGTTTGTAGTGATTTCAGGTTTAATATCAAGTTCTGGATCTTTTACTACTACAAGAATTGCATTTGCATCAGTTCTTTCACTACCATCACTTGGTGAGTTTAAAACTACAAATTCACCATCTTTTTTGATAACCATAGTAGATGATCCACCACCATCAAGGTTGTAAGCTTCAACCGCACCATAGTGAGACATAATTGCACCAAGTTCAGTTCTATCTGCACCATACATACCTTTTGTTGCTTGTCTTCCATCAATTACCATCATGATAATTGTTCCATCTGCTTTTCTACCAATTACTGTACGTGGTGCTCTATCAGTTATGCTAACCCCACTATCTTCACCATTTTCGATGATTGTTGTTCCACCACCACTAATATCATTAATTCCTTCGTAATCACCTTCAAATTTATATTGAACTCTAATTCTTACACCTAGGTCTAATAATTCATTAACTTCTTCATTGTTAGTAACAATTGCAAATTGACCAGTTGAGATTGTTTTCGCTTCAGTTGAGGAAATTACACCTCTACCATAGAAATCATTTGCATTGTTTGGAAGTGCTAGTTCAGCTTGATCTACAAAATAACCATTTTCAGTTACTTCAACTGGAACTATTTTCTTTTCGCTATTATAAATTGCGTAAAATACACTACTTTCATTTTCACCAGGTAGCTGGTTTACTTTATCGATTGGTAAATCCTTAATAATATTGCCATCTTCATCATAAACCGAAAGTATCATTTTTTCACTTTTTACAACCGGTTTATTACCAACTAAAGAGTTAACACTACCATCATTTCTAAATCCAACCATATTACCTGAAGTTGTTTTATAAAATTCACCATTAGAAACTAAAGCCCCGCTTGTTTGATATGGTAAATTTCCATTACCGTTAATATCAAAGAAGTCACCATTTATTGCCCCAATTACTTTCCAACCTGGATTTTTCGCTTCATAATCATTAATTAAAGCTCTAACAGTTGCAAGTGACCATTTATGTCCATTTAAATGAGCCCAAGTTGTTATTCTTACATTTTCACTACTTGGAACTTCCATAATGTTTACTTGTTGGCTATATGGCTTACCAGGTTCAACTAATTCTGTAGTTCCACCGTTGTAACCTGCAGCTACATAACCTTCCATTGAAGTTGATGTATTAGCCCAAACTTTTCTTTGATAAACACCATATGGTAAAAAGTTCTCTTCTTGAACTTCTACCTCTTCATATGTTGCACCTGCAAAAGTCTCTTCTGCTTCTGCTCGGACAAATCCTAAACTAAAAACAAACAAGTTTAAAATTAAGAGTAAAAATATACTAACGCGTTTCATATCTTCTCCTCATTTTCTCTTATATATTCACTACTATAATTATAACATAAAACGTTTTTATATTCACCTGGAAATTTAAAAAAATCGCTTAAAAAAGCGACTAAAAAAATTTATAATTTTTTTACAAAATAATCAAGGTTTTTAATCTCATATCCAGCTTCTCTAATTCCATCAATAATTCTTGGTAAAGCTTCTAAGTTACTTTTAGATACTGTATGCATTAAGATGATTGCTCCATTATGAAGATTTTTCATAACTTGTTCATAAGAGTAATCTGCACCACGTTGATTATTCGTTTCCCAATCTTTATAAGCAAGCGACCAGAAAAATGTTTTATAGCCTAGCCTTTCTACATTTTTCAGTGCTTCTTTATTAAACTCACCTGCTGGTGGTCTGAAAAACTTTGTCATCGGTTCATTAGTTATTTCAAAATAAGCTTCTTCAACCTTAGTTATTTCATCCTTTAATTCTTCAAATGAAAGTTTAGTAATATTTTTGTGTTTCCATGTGTGGTTTGCAACAATATGACCTTCAAAGTTCATTCTTAAAGTTAAATCTACTTCTTTTTTTAAAAAGTCACCTGTTACAAAGAAGGTAGATTTTACACCTTTTTCATTTAACACATCTAACATCGGTCCTAAAATTCCATTATCATACCCAGCATCAAATGTTAAATAGACTACCTTTTCATCAGCTTCACCAACATAATATGATGATGTATCAGCAATTTCATTTGCATACATACCTACATCTGGTGGTAAGTTATTATTATTTCGCTTAAACCCCCAGCCATAACTTTTTGCTTCAATAAGTGGAAAAGAGAAAAATACCAAGGTGAATACAAAAATCGCAATTAATTTCTTTTTCAATCTTTGACCTCCTTTTTGTATTCAATCTTAGTATTTGTGTTTTCTAAACTTTTTTAAATGTTAATTTCTTCTTTTTTAGAAGTTTAAACAAATTCACTTCACCATAATAATTAATAATTAAACCGATTATTAAAATACAGTTTATTAAAAATAAAACTATTAAAGAATAAGATATAAAAGTTAAGATTGAAATCCCAACTGAAAATTTATTTACTAAGTTAATTATTGTTATAAAAAGAGTAAGAAGTAAGTATATGGAGATTGTAGAAAAGAGTGATCCTTTATAAGTTTTTTTTAAATTCATTCTTCTTGGCGGCGCATAAATAAAGAGGAGATTGATTGTAAAATAGATGATGGTGAATTCTAAAACGAATTGTATGACTTTCACTAGATAATAATTCAACTTTAAGACTTGTAAAAACAAATAATTACCAAATAATAAAATTGATAACTCAAATAAAAATACAATTAATAACATTAAAAACATCAAAAATGCGCTTAATCTATTTTTCCAACCAACACGATTTTTAACTTCAAAATAAATATAATCTGCAATTCTATTATAACCATTTATAGTTTTTGATGCAGAATAAAAAGTATTTAATATAAGTAAAACTGAAAAACCACTAAGTGAAAAACTTGGCAACACTGAACTCAAATCCTTATAAAAGTTCTCTTCAAAAATATCGATAATATTTGCAAGGAAAAACGATGCAAATAGATTTGATGTTTGCATGATTTGAAAAACAATTAAAAAAACACTAACTAATGATAATAAAATATAAAAAGATAGACTAGCGCTATTTTTTGTAATTTGAAATTTATTATCAAAGTTAGTGATTATTCTACTAAGATTATTTATTTTATTAATTAGTTTCTTCATCAAATTCACCAAATGTAGTTTTTGTTAATCCTACACTTACTATACTTAAATCATTGGTGAAAACACTCGAAGGAAGGAAACTAATGCTTTTTTCAAAATTGAAACTTTTTTTGTTTCTTCTAATTTTACTAGATGACACACTTCTAATGCTTTATCAAAGTCACGTTTTACATCAATAACACTTTCAGTTTTATATAATAGTGTTACAACTTCATAATGTAAATAAAAACTTCTGTAGTCTAAGTTAGCTGTACCAACAATTGAAATCTCATCATCAGATACAATGTATTTTGAATGTAAGAATCCTGGTAAGAATTCATAAATCTTAACTCCAGCTTCAATTAAATCTTGATAATATGATCTTGAAATCATAAAGACTAACTTTTTATCTGGAATATGTGGCATCATTATTCTTACATCTACACCACTTTGAGCTGCAGTTTTTAAGGCTGTTGTCATCTCGTTATCTAATACTAAATATGGGGTTGTAATATACACATATTTTTTTGCATTATTAATAATATTTATATAACTCATTTCAATCGATTGATGACCATCTAGTGGTCCGTCTCCAAATGGTAAGACATAGCCAGTTGTATTATATGAAACTGTTGGACGGTATTTTGCATAATCAAAATCATCATTTGTTGAAAACTTCCACATTTGTATAAATAATAATGTTAAGTTCCAAACAGCTTCACCTTTAATTACAACTGTTGCATCTTTCCAATAACCAAACTTTCTTACACGATTTATATATTCATCAGCTAAGTTTGCACCACCTACAAAACCTACATTACCATCAATGATTGTAATTTTACGGTGATCACGATAATTAATAATCATCGTAAGTCTTGGTCTATATGGATTAAAGTTTACTACTTTAATTCCTGCACTTTCTAATTCTTTTTTAAACTTATAACTTACTTTGTTAATTGAACCAAAATCATCATAAATTAGGCGAACATCTACACCTTCTTGTACTTTCTGAATTAACACTTCTTTTATACTTTCCCACATATGCCCTTCACGAATAATGAAGTATTCCATAAAAATAAACTTTTCTGCTTTTTTCAGTTCAGCTAATAACTCTTTATGGAAGTCTTCACCTGAAGGTAAAAACTTTGACATTGTGTTTCGTTGTACTTGAAGTCCAGTTGTATTATTAATGTAAGTTGCAAGTTTTTCTAAATTTGCATCTTCTAATTTTATTTCATCTTTATATTTACTTGCTTCATTAATTAATTCATTATCTAATGCTTTAATTAATTTCTTACGATTTTTAGACATTCTTAAGCTACCAAATAAAAGATAAAAGATATAACCAGCAATTGGTATAACTAAGACAAGCATTATCCAAGATATTTTATAGGCTGGATTAAATGATCTATTTAAAATAAACAAACTTGCTATTATTGATAAAACATAAAAAATTATGTAAATATAAATTCCAATTCTCCATAGTTGGTATGCTAAAAAGAATACTATGCCAAGTTGGAATAGTAAGAGTATGGAAATTATAGTTACTCTACTCATGAAAAATTTAAAAATGTTCTTTAATATTTTTAACATAATAACCTCTTCTCTTTACTTATATCTATATTATAACTAAATATTTTAGAAAATACAAAAGGAAATAAAAATATGGACTAAAAAGTCCATACTCTTAATAATGTCTTTGTTGTCTTTGTGCTTTTCTTGCCCTACGACATTTAGGACAACGAACTGGATCACTTGTCAAGCCTTTTTCTTTGTAGAATTCTTGTTCACCAACTGTGAATAAGAAGTCTTGACCGCAATCTTTACAAACAATTTTCTTGTCTGTCATTGCTTTTTTTCCTCCTTGATAATTTTTTGAAATGTACTTTTTAAAATTTTTAACTACCAAAGAGGAAAATTATAAAAAGATACGTTTCTAAACCTATTATAACACATTAAAATTAATAGGTAAAGATAAACTTATTTTTTTTTTATTTAGTTGCTAAAACTTTCTTAAGTTTTGCAAATCTTGGTAAGCTATCTTCTTGCTTATTATTTGCAGGACCTTGAATTAGTGGTAATGCATAAGCATAGAATTCTTCGCTTAAACCTGTGTTATCTTCTTTAATCCATTCTAATGGAACTTTCTTTTCAGTGTTTGCTGCTAAAGCAACATCCATTAATTCGTAACTAATTTTGTATTCAGGTCCTTCTTCACGTTTGAAGACAACCATCTTATCAGTTTCACCTTCAACAGCATATCTAACAGCCATAGCACCAGCCATGAATGCTTCTTCGATATCTGTACCACTTGCTAAGTGAGCTGCACATCTTTGCATTAAGCTGAATTCAATTGGACGAACCTTTACATGAAGTTCATCTTGAACCATACCAGCTAAAATTGAAGCAGCACCACCAAGTTGTGCATGTCCAAATGAGTCACGTTTTAATTCTGCACCGTACTCAGAGATATATTTACCATCTTTATCTTTAACACCTTCAGATATTACAGCAATAACTTTACCGTTTTTCTCTGCAGATACACGTTTTACATCTTCCATGAATTGTTTTACATCAAATGGTTTTTCTGGTAAGTAAATTAAATCTGGGCCATATCCTTTTAATGTTGCAAGGCTTGCTGCAGCTGTTAACCAACCAGCATTTCTACCCATAACTTCAACTACTGTAACAATACCAGTATTGTATACATGTGTATCTAAATAAATTTCCATCATTGTTGTTGCAACATATTTAGCTGCACTTCCATATCCTGGACAATGATCTGTTCCATATAAGTCATTATCGATTGTTTTTGGAACACCAATTATTCTACATTCATAGTTTTGGCTTTGTAAGTATTTACTAATTTTATTACAAGTATCCATTGAGTCATTTCCACCATTATAGAAGAAAT
>DUVT01000147.1 GCA_012840905.1 Acholeplasmataceae bacterium | reverse complement strand
GCTTTCACCAATTAATACCATTGATCCAAGTAAAATAGCAATCAATGATAAGAATAGTAATAATAATCCTTCATATTTATATTCTTTCGTGAAAATAGAAAGTATACTATTTTCGCTTTTTGTGTTTCTCTCTTTAGCCATAATGCCTCCTATTTAGTCTCCTTATGAATCGTATGTTTGTTACATCTTTTACAGAATTTCTTTAGAACCATCCTATTTGGATTACTAGTTTTGTTACGATCGGCAGTATAATTGCGAGACAAACATTCCTCACATATTAAAATTACTTTTTCTCTCATAACTACAACCTAAATTCACTTAATCTATTTTAGCAAAATTACATATTATTGTCAAGTGAATTTTTTACTCCTTTGATTTTCTTTTTTATCCTATCAGTTGCATCATAAACCTGTTTAGGTTTACAACCTAAAAGGGATGCAATCTCTCTTGATTTAACTCCAAGTCTTAAATTTTTTAAGACTTCAGTTTCAAATTTTGAAAACTTTACTTTATTAATTACCTCAGAAAGACTATCTTCGAACTTTGTTTCTGGTTCACTTATATATTCACCAGCACCAACCAAATCTACATTATAGAAATTGTTACTTTCTTTTCTTAAGATTTGCATGAAGTGTCTTTGTAAAATAAGGTCAAAGTATTTAGTAAAAGTTTTGTTTTTATCTTCTCTAAAGGTTGAAATTGCTTTATGTAAGCAAATTAAACCTTCTTGAAAGAAATCATCTCGATTCCAATGTTTAATATTAAATGACTTGATTCGAGAATTAATTAAAGGAATATATTTTCGAAACATAATATCTAATGCAATATCGCAATTTTCGCGGATCAAATACAACAATTCAAAATCGTTATATTGATACATCGCAAAACCCCTTTAATTATTCTTGGTCTTTTTTTATCTCATACATTAATATTGCAGCAGATACTGATGCATTTAAGGAAGTAACACTTCCACGCATTGGTATTTCTACAAGGAAATCACACTTACTTGTTACTAGCCTTGAAATACCTTTACCTTCACTGCCAATAACTAAGACTGTTGGCATATCATATTTTAGACTACGATAATCTTGTGAAGTCGGACTTGCTTCTGCACCAACAATCCAATATCCAGCTTTTTTAAGTTTTTCTATTGTGTTAGCAAAATTTGCAACTTCAACACATTTAACAGTAAAGATAGCGCCAGTTGACACCTTTGCAACCGTACTATTTAACTTAACGCTTCTATGTTTGGGAATAATTACTCCATCAACGCCAGCTGCATCTGCAGTTCTTAAAATAGCTCCTAAATTATGTGGGTCTTCTAAGCCTTCAAGCATTACAATTAATGACTGATTAGATCCTGTCATTATATCTTCAAGGTTAAACGTTTTAAACCCTTCTATTTCAGCAATAACTCCTTGATGATTTTTAAGTAGTTTATCTAAAAAATTTTTATCAACCAATTTAAATTTAATTCTTTTCTTTTCTGCTAACTCTATAATTTCTTTATTATTTGAGTTTATATAAAGATTTAATATCCTCACATTTTCAGTTATTGCAGCTTTAACTACATTATTCCCACAAATTAAATCACTCATAATTATCCTCGATTATATTAATTGCTAGTCCTATAATTTCTTCTAGTCTGGCATAATTTTCATTTAGATATAAATATCCTATTAAAGATTCAAAGCCAGAACTAGCCAAATATTCGTCTTGTTTTGTGTTTTTACGTCTACTATTACTTTTAAAATTTCTTCCTCGTTTATAAATTGCAAGTTCTTCTTCAGTTAATAAATCAAACAAATTATTCATTATCTTATAGTGACCACTTGCACTAACATATTTAGTTGCAAGTTTATGTAGTTTATTTTGATTTGTAATTTCTTTATCAATTAAATATTTCCTAATTCTTAGCTCATAATAGGCATCTCCTATGTAAGCTAGATTAGCTCCATTAAGGAGTTTAGGGATCATAGTATAATTCCTTTTTCCGTAATAATTTTTCTTAGTTCATCTGAAACTGCAAAGTTTCTTGCTTTTCTTGCTTCCTCATATTCTTTAACTAGTTTTCGATCTTCTTCACTTAAATCTTCGATTTGTGTTTCAATACCTAATACCCATAAAATTTCTTTGAATAATTTATAAGTAGCATATAATTTATCATAATCTAATTCTTTTTCTCTTAAAATAGTATTTGCAAATTTAGATATATTTATTATTTCTGTAATTGCATTAGCTGTATTGAAATCATTACTCATTGCTTCTATAAATCTGTGTTTGATTTCTTCAACTTCACTAACTAAAAAATCTTTTACTTCAATATCTGATAACTCTAACTTACGATGCAAACTATTAAATGATCGTCTTATCTTTTCATATTCAACACTTGCTTGATCTAACAATTCATCACGATAGTT
>DUVT01000016.1 GCA_012840905.1 Acholeplasmataceae bacterium | reverse complement strand
ATCTTGAACTAAACGTTCACTCATAATAATAGCATCTTCGTAGTTATAACCATGCCATGTCATAAAGGCAATAACAACGTTACGTCCAAGTGCCATTTCACCTTGGTCCATACTTGCACCATCGGCAATAATGTCACCAACTTTAATTTTCTCACCACGTTTTACGATTGGTTTTTGGTTAACCAATGTAGAGTGGTTAGATCTTTCAAACTTAATTAAGTCGTAACGCTTTATGTCACCATTATTTGTTCTAACGAGAACTTTCTTCGCATCAACAAACTCAACAATTCCCTCAACATCACTTACTACTGCTACACCTGAATCTTTTGCAGCTTTAGCTTCGATACCAGTTGCAACATAAGCAGCTTCAGGAATTAATAGAGGGATTGCTTGACGTTGCATGTTTGCACCCATTAGCGCACGGTTAGCGTCGTCATGTTCAAGGAATGGAATACATGCAGTAGAAACAGAAACAATTTGTTTTGGACTAACGTCCATTAAATTGATCTTATCTCTTGGAATTTCAAATGTATCTCCTTGATAACGAGCAATAACAACTTCGTCAGCAATTTCGTTTTGATTCTTTATCTTAATGTTAGCTTGACAAATATAATATTCTTCTTCTTTGTCAGCAGTTAAGTAAACTATTTCGTCTGTAATAATTGTTTTTCCTTCTTCTTGTTTTACAACTAAATATGGAGTTTCAATAAATCCGTATTGGTCAACACGTGCATAAGTTGCAAGTGAGTTAATTAACCCAATGTTTTGACCTTCTGGAGTTTCGATTGGACATATTCTTCCATAGTGGGAAGTATGAACGTCACGTACTTCGAATCCTGCGCGGTCTCTTGCAAGTCCCCCTGCACCAAGCGCACTTATTCTTCGCTTATTTGTTAACTCAGAAAGTGGATTTACTTGGTCCATGAATTGTGATAATTGGCTGCTTCCGAAGAACTCTCTAATTGAGGAAGTAAGAGTTCTAATATTAATTAAGTTTTGAGGAACAATATTACGATAGTCACTTGCAGTTGACATCTTATCGCGAACATTTTTCTCCATTTTTGTTAAACCAATTCTAAATTGGTTTTGTAATAATTCGCCAATTAATCTTAGTCTTCTATTTCCTAAATGGTCAATATCATCAATCTTACCAACACCTTGGTGTAAGTTTATGTAATAAGATACAGATGCAAGAATATCTGATAAAGTAATATGATTTGCTGTTTCACTTTGGTCGTTACCAACGATTTTCGCTGTAACTTCTTCACCGTGTGAATCATAATACTTAACTTCTAAGATTTCAAACGTAACACTATTACCTTCAAGCATTTGTTCATATTCAAATGTTTGACGAAGTAATTCACGTTTTTTACTTAATTCTTCTACAACCTCTCTAGTTAATACAGTATCAGCAGGATATAAGATTTCTCCTGTTTCTTTATCAACTATATCAGTTGCTAACCTAACTTGGCCATAACCAACTGCAGCAACTCTTTCAAATACATCTAACTTCTTATTAACTTTATATCTACCAACGCTAGCTAGATCATATCTACGTGTATCAAATAACCTACTACATAAATACGCTCTTGCGTTTTCTGGTGTTGCTTTTTCACCCGGTCTTAGTTTGTCGTATAATTGTTCAAGGGCGTCATCGGATCCAAAAGCTTCATCTTTATCTAAAGTATTCGCCATGAAATCACTAGTGCCATATAAACTAATTATATCTCGATTTGAATTTAACCCCATTGCTCTTAAGAAAGTAGTTAATGGGATTTTCTTGGAGCGATCTAATTTCGCATACCATATATCTCTACTACCTAATTCAAATTCAATCCAAGCACCGCGAGTAGGAATTACTTGACCATAAAACTGAACTTGACCACTTTTCTTATCAACAGTCTTCGAGAAGAATACACCTGCAGAACGAATAATTTGTGATACAACTACACGTTCAGCACCATTGATAACAAAAGTCCCAGTAGGAGTCATCATTGGGAAATCACCCAAGAATAACTTTTCCTGTTTTATTTCGCCAGTTTCATTATCTCTTAAAAGAACTTCTGCTTTGAGAGGACACGAATAAGTTACATCTTTTCGTTTAGCCTCAGGTATTGAATACTTCGGCTCCTCAAATTCATAGTTTTCAAAATATAATTCGAGTCTTTCCCCGTGATCTCGAATCGGTGAAAACTCTTCGAATAACTCTTTTAAACCAGTTTCGATAAACCATTTAAAAGATTTAGTTTGAACTTCTACTAAATCAGGAAGCTCTACATTTGTTTGTACACGTGAGTAATTTCTACGCACGCGATTTTTTCCGTAAACGACATTTTTCCAGCTCAAAACATTCCACCTCACAGTTTTTTAAGCATTTCATGACAGAAAAAATTTTTTTAACATTCTATCGCATTTTATTAGTTTAACATATTCATGTCAAGAAGTCAAGGTAATTCTTAACTTATTTTTTTATCCCTTTTACTATGTAATAGCCACTTCTCTTTTCCACAATCACTACACTAAAAAACAACTTTGCCATTTCCTTTATTAACGAAGGGGCACCCTGTGTTTTCTTAATTACCACATAAATTTCTCCACCATCATTTAAGTAGTCATAACTACCTAAAACTATTTCATGAACTATTTTCTTTCCTGCTCTTATTGGCGGATTTGTAACAATAACATCAAACTTTTCTTTTACATTTTCATAAATATTACTTTCATAAATATTGATGTTACTAAGATTATTTAATTTCCCATTTTCCTCTGCAAGTTCAATCGCTCTTAAATTTACATCAACTAAATGTACTTTACTATTTTTATATTTCTTAGCTATTGCTAGCCCAATTATTCCATAGCCACAACCAACATCTAAAACACTCAACGAATCTAGTTCTGGTTTTATATTATTTAGTAATAGATTAGTACCAAAATCAATACGTTCTTTACTAAATACACCACTATCAGTTAAGAGTTTTAATTTTTCACCGCGATAATCATAATTAATTTCCTTAATTTTCGATTTTAAATTAGGATCATTTTGATAGTAATGACTCATCTCTTTCACCATTAAGCCTTAGATAAAATATAATAAACAACCCCACTATAACCATTACAACGCTAAGAATAGCTGAAGGAGCAATTCCAAACACCAAACCACGATTGTCTCCTCTGAAAAATACTTCTAAAATAAATCTAAATATTCCATAAGAAATTAAATATACTGAAAACTTATTACTCTTAACCCATTTACTCTTTAACCCAAAAAATAAAGCAAGTAAAAAGAACGCTTCATAAAGTTGAGTGGGATGGATAGGCTCTCTTAGGCCATCAATATATGGGTTAGTTCCTTCAGGAAAATAAACACCAAAAATCGAATCAGTTGGCAGACCATAACAACACCCTACAGAAAAACAACCAATTCTTCCAATAGCATGCGCTAAGACCACACCAGGAATTATTAAATTTAAGATTTTTAAGATGTTTTTTCTTTCTTCTTTCATGAAGAAGTAAATTAATAAAATAAAAGAAATTAATCCACCTAAAAACCCTGCTATATAAGTTATTCCACCTTCAAAACTTCCACTTTCAAAATAATGGAATAAGGCATCAAAAAACAAAGCAAATAAATATGTGACCATTAGTGATATCCCAAATAGAACTAAAAACTTATTTGTTTTGGTTCTTGAATAACCTTCCTTCTTCTCTAAAACATATATAAAATAATAAACTAAAGCTATTAAACCTATAGCTAGGAAGATCGTAAATGTAGAAATACCGAATCTTTCTAACCAATTATTAGCTTTATTAAATATTTTTTCGTGCATTTTACTCTCCTAATCCACGCGAATATTTCCTATTACAACACAAGAAAATACAAGCATTATCTCCTATATTATTACCAATTTTTTCCTAAACAAACCTAAGATATTTAACTTCATTAAAAAGTCTAGTATAATTTTCTAATTATACTAGACCAACATTTACTCCCAACTTATTAAAGCAAATTCAATTAAATCTCCATCAACCAATTTAAGTTGGCTAATGCCTACAAGTGAATCTTCACCATTAACTTTTATATTCCAAAATACATTTTCGTAGTCTTCAGCACTTATTCCACTCATTTCAATTATGTAAAATCCAAACGATTGATCTTCACCTTTCATCTGAATTTCTTCATGTTCTTTTAGTAACTCGATTAAGCTATCATCTTCTTGAAAATCAATTTCACCTGAATAAACCAATTCAGATTCAACATTATAAACCTTAACCTCGATTGTTCCAGTAGAGTCTTTACTGCCTCCACAAGCAACTAAAAATAACGTTACTAAAAAAATAGTAACCAAAAATAATCTTTTCATAACCTACCTCTTTCTATAAAATATTTTTAGGCAGGATGAAAATAGAAAATGGTTATTCAATTTTCTACTCTCAACCCCAGGAGAATTTATAACATATTGGCAAGTCTTCCGGCTCGAGCATCACTTTACTCTCCATCCTTCCCATGATTAAATCACAGTGGATCTTGGATTTCATCCGCTCTACGGCTGCTGGGACAGCTTAGGTGTTACCTAATTCCTTATTAAGCATTCAGCACCAATATTATTAAATTCCAGTTACTATTATATGCCTTTATATACTAAAAGTCAAGGAGAATAATATTTTCATATAATTTAATATATATTAATAAACATCAAAAATTATTAATAAAATTAACTAATAAAAATTCAACACATTAAAAAAAGTGATTAGACAAAAATCTAATCACTTTAATAATATAATTTATTTTAATTCTACTGTTGCGCCAGCTTCTTCTAATTTAGCTTTTAAGCCTTCAGCTTCTTCAGCAGAAACGCCTTCTTTGATTGGTTTTGGTGCACCATCAACTAAATCTTTAGCTTCTTTTAATGGTAAGCCTGTTAATTCACGAACAACTTTGATAACTGCAATTTTGTTAGCACCAACACCTGCTAAGATTACATCAACAGTTGATGGTCCTTCTTCTGCAGCAGCAGCTTCACCAGCTCCAGCAGTTGCAACAACAGCTGCAGCACTTACACCAAATTCTTCCTCTATAGCTTTTACTAATTCATTTAGTTCTAAAACTGTCATTTCTTTAAGAGATTCTAAAAACTCTTGCACATTAATTTTTGCCATTTTTTAATTCCTCCTTTAAATTTACGCTTGCTTTTCGCTAACGGCCTTAATCACAACACCAAGATTGCGAATAGGGGCTTGTAATACACTTAATAACATAGCTAACATACCATTCTTGTCTGGTAAGTTTGCAAGTACCTTCAACTCATTAACATCATATACTTTTCCTTCTACAACACCAGCTTTAATTTCTAACTTCTTATTTGTTTTAGCGAAATCATAAATTACTTTAGCTGCTGATGTAGCATCTTTTCCAATTGCTACTGCGCTTGGTCCAACAAATACTCCATCTAACCCTTCATATCCTGCTTGTTCAGCTGCTCTACGAAGGATATTATTTTTAATCACTTGCATTTCACAATCTTTATTGTAAAGATTTCTACGCAACTCTGATACTTCTGCTACTGTTAAACCAATCGGATTTACAAATACTAAAGATTGAGCTTCACTAAATCTCTCAGTTAATTGATTAACTTCCTCAATCTTTCTTTGGAGAGTTGACTCCTTCATCTTTTCACCTCCGTAATGAAAAACTTAAAACCTCTTCTTAACCTATGGTTAAAAAGAGGTATGTTTAAATACATCTTGATAACCTCGGTAGGAAATTAAGCATAATTGCACCTACTGTCTACGGCAATTTATCGACTATTTTATTTTATGGTCCAGTTTAATTTTATTTTAATTTTTTTTATATTTATTATTGAGCAATTATAGATTCTGGAGCAATTTTAATTCCAGGACCCATAGTTGTAGAAATAGCAATGTTTTTCACATATACACCTTTAACTGTAGATGGTTTAATTCTTAAGAAATTGCTATATAGTAATCTTACGTGTTCAGCTAATTGTTCATTTGTGAAGCTTACTTTACCGATAACTGTTGGAATGTTACCAGTTTTGTCTACACGATAAGTTACTTTACCAGCTTTAATTTCTTTAACTGCTTTTTCGATTTCCATTGTTACTGTTCCTGTCTTAGCATTTGGCATTAATCCTTTTGGACCTAAGATTTTACCAATTTTACCAAGTTCACCCATCATATCTGGTGTAGCAACAATAACATCAAAATCGAACCATCCACCTTTAATTCTTTCGATGTAATCAACATCGCCTACGTAATCCGCACCAGCAGCTTCAGCTTCTTTTTGCTTGTTACCTTTTGTTAAAACTAATACTCTTTGAGTTTTACCAGTTCCATGAGGTAAAACTATAGCTCCACGTAAGTTTTGTTCAGCTTGACGAGGATCTAAGTTTAATCTAAAAGTAACTTCAACTGTTGCATCAAAGTTTGCAACGTTAGTTTTCTTTGCAAGTTCGATAGCTTCTTCTAATGGATAGCGTTTATTACGATCTACTAATTTTGCTAATTCAGTGTATTTTCTACTTCTTTTAGCCATTTTTTCTATCCTCCTTAAATGTGGTCTAACGGAAATTCCTCCCACAGTTTAAGTTGTATTTTTAACAACTTACTTGTCAGTGAAACTTCGTTGATGATATTCTTTACTCTTCAACAACAATTCCCATATTTCTTGCAGTACCTTCAATAATCTTAGTTGCTTGTTCAACTGTGTAAGCATTTAAGTCAGGTAATTTAGTCTTAGCAATTTCAGCTACTTTTTCTCTTGAAATTGTTGCAACTTTTTCCTTGTTAGGTGTTGAAGAACCGCTTTGAATGCCAGCAGCTTTCTTTAGTAAGTCAGATGCTGGTGGAGTTTTTGTAACAAAAGTAAATGAACGATCTTCATATACAGTTATAATTGCAGGCACAACGTTACCAGCCATATCCTTTGTTCTGTCATTGAATTGCATACAGAACTGTTGAATATTGATCCCAGTTTGACCTAAGCTTGGACCTACTGGTGGTGCTGGAGTAGCTTTACCCGCAGGTAATTGCAATTTTACAACTTTTGATACTTTCTTTGCCACGAGACGCACCTCCTTTTTGTCCGTGTTGTGGTAAATTATGAGTTTAAAACTCTCCCACTAATATAAAATAGTACGCGATAATTGCACGCCTACTTATTTTACTATAAACATGCATTAAAGTCAAGATATTTTATCAACGATTATACAATAAACACACTACTTTTAGCTTTGTTTTACTATTTCATTATACAAGTAATATTGTTTTAGTAATTTCAAGTTCATTTAATTATAGGAATACATATTTTATATTTATTTCTACAATACTAAGAGTTTTATAATTCTATTTTTTAAAAGCACTTTTTAAATAAATTATGACAAAATTCCATATTCTATTTCTCAATTTATAAACATTTTTTTATAAAGCATCTTGTTAATCTCTTTATTCTTCAGTATTATTATTTTATTTATTCGCGATTTAAACACTTTACTTTTTCTATAGT
>DUVT01000146.1 GCA_012840905.1 Acholeplasmataceae bacterium | reverse complement strand
CACTTAAAAAACTCTTAAAGATAATCCTTTAAGAGTCTGTTTTTAAAACTTGTTATTGTACCAATCTTTTATAATTAAAAATTCTTCATAAGTTAGGCGATGATTTCCATTAATCCACTCTAATTTTACATCAGCTTCACTAGCTTCTAAAAGAGATGCTAGTTCTTTTGATTCTTCAGGTGGACAAATATTATCATGTGTCCCTGCAGCAATAAATACTTTAGAGTTTCTATTATTTACTAATTCTTTATCCCTTCTTGGTACCATTGATCTAAGTAAGATTGCACCTTTAATTGCATTTTCAATAGAGAAAAGCATACTTGCTGCGATGTTTGCACCATTAGAATAACCTACAGCAATTACTTTATTTCTATCAAATTCATACTTCTTACTTGCTTCATTAATAAATTCATAAAGCTCTACTGTTCTTTTTTCTAAATCATCTAAATCAAATACTCCTGGACGTAGTCTTTTAAAGTATCTATTCATACCACTTTCTACTACATTACCTCTAACGCTAAGTATGTTAGCCTCACTATCAATTAAGTTTCCAATTTCAAGTAAGTCATTTTCATCTCCACCAGTACCGTGGAGAAGTAATAATGTATTTTCACTTGTTCCTTTTTTATATAAATGTATCATTACTTTGGCCTCTTTATACTAAATATTTCTCCTAATTTGGAGTAATTTGCTCCTGCTAATCTTGCAACTGGGTCAAGTTTAATAGGATCAATTTTACCATCAAATAATATATCTTCTGAGATATGAAAACCAACAATTCTTCCAATAATTAAATCTGTAACCACTGTATCATTATCTTTTATCTCAAAAACATTTTCTAAGACAACCTCAAATCTAACTTTACTCTCCTTTATTCCTGGTACTTTAATTTTTGTACTAGGAATTAAAGTGAGGTTTGTTAAAGCGAGTTCACTTTCTTCATGCGGTAGGCTAATTGCTGTTTTATTTACCTCTTCTACATTATTTCCATCAACTATATGAACAACAAATTCTTTTGCTTCCATAATGTTTCTAGCTGTATCTTTAGGGACTTCTGTCTCTCTAGATACTCCAATACTGATCATCGAGGGTGCAGATGATACAATATTGAAATAACTAAATGGTGCAGCATTAATTACACCATCGTTTGACATTGTTGTTACAAAGGCGATTGGTCTTGGTATAACACTACCTATTAATAGTTTATAATTTTCACGTCTTGTGTTTTCATTTGGATCAAAAAATTTCATAATCATCTCTTTACTTTCTTGTTGCTAGTTCTTCGGAATAATAACCTATCTTCTTCAAAGACTCAGAAAGAGTTTTTATTTCTTCTTCTGTTAGTTGAGAAAAGATCTCATTAATCTTTTCTTCATGATTTGGGAAAATACTTTTTATATACTCTTCTCCCTTATTAGTTAATTTTACGAAATTACTGCGCTTATCATTAATATTTTCTAATTTTTCTACAAATCCTGCTTTAACTAAATTATCTACAACATACGTCATGCTACTATTAGCCATTAAAAGTCTCTTACATAAATTTGCCATTGGCTGATTACCTTTATGGTATAAGTATTCTAAAACGCCAAATTCTGATGGATTTAAATTGTATGATGCAATATCATCTTTAATGACTTTTTCTACACTTTTAGATGCTCTTAAAAGTATTGTTAAAGCTTTTAGTCTATCTTCCACTTAGAATCACCTATAAATATTCTTTTTCAAATACTTTATTACTTCTTACAGTATCAATAGGGCGAACAAGCTTTTCAATATACTCACGTTGATGTCTAAACTTAGGTGGTAAAGCTAAAGTTTCCCCTAAGATTTCATAATCTTCTTCATCATCAATAAACCCTGGACCATCTGTTGCAAACTCAAATAAAATTCCTGGATACATTCTAGTATATAATGATTTAAAGTAGAAACGATCTACATGACCTGAATGAGGTATGCCCAGCATACCGATATGTTTAATCCAATCGCTTAATACTTCTTCATCTCTAACTCTAAATGCAACGTGGTGTACTGCACCGTATCCTTGCATACCACGATGTCCGCCTTCAACTACTTCTAAAATAACACTTGCACCATTTCCACCTTCACCCATTTCATATAAATGGTGATTACCTTCAACATCGCTCTTACGCATAAATAAGCCATCAACTAAAACTTTATCCATCAATTCTAAATTATTTATTCTAAAGAATATTGGTCCAAGTCCAGTAATTGCAAATTCATCTGGAACAGGTCCTTTCTTCCAAGGAATTCCACTTTTTACACCTGTATTATTTTCATCAGAAAACAATGCATATTTTTGCTCATCAAAGTCTTTAAAGAATAATACTTTCTTTCCAAACATTTCTTTAATTTCTTCATGAGTAACATTATATTTTGCAAATCGCTTTAACCAATATTCTAAAGCTGCATCATTTGGCACTCT
>DUVT01000145.1 GCA_012840905.1 Acholeplasmataceae bacterium | reverse complement strand
ATCTTACTGTTGGTGATGTTGGCTGGTTAAGTGCAGCAATTAAGGACATTAAAGATGTTCATGTTGGTGATACAATAACACATGCTAATCGAAAAACTCCTGAACCACTACCTGGATATCGAAAATTAAATCCAATGGTATATAGTGGTTTGTTCCCAATTGACACAAAGAAATATGAGGAGTTAAAAGAAGCATTAGAAAAATTAGTTTTAAATGATGCTGCGCTAGTGTACGAACTTGAAAATTCAAAAGCGTTAGGCTTTGGTTTTAGGGTTGGTTTTTTAGGCTTATTACATATGGATATTGTACAAGAACGTTTAGAGCGTGAATTTGGTATTGATCTAATTGCTACTGCGCCAAGTGTTATTTATCGTGTTAACTTAACAGATAACACTACTATTAGGATCGATAATCCTGCGGACATGCCTGATCCTGTTAGAATTAAAGATATTGAAGAACCATATGTTATTGCAACAATTATGTCACCTAGTGAATATGTTGGTGCAATCATGGAGTTATGTCAAAATAAACGTGCAATCTTTAAGAATATGACATATATTGATGAGCGTAGAGTTTCACTAGAATACGAAATGCCATTATCTGAAATTGTGTTTGATTTCTTTGATCGTTTGAAATCAAATACTAAAGGCTATGCTTCATTCGATTATCAATTCTCAAGATATTTACCTTCAAAATTAGTTAAATTAGATATTTTAATTAATGGTGAAAAGGTAGATGCTTTAAGTTTAATTGTGCATCGTGATCATGCTTATCGTCGTGGTAAAGCAATGACTGAGAAATTAAAAGAGTTGATCCCAAGACAATTATTTGAAGTTCCTGTGCAAGCTGCAGTTGGAAATAAAATAATTGCAAGATCAACTATTAAATCTATGGGTAAAAACGTGCTTGCAAAATGTTATGGTGGAGACGTTTCTCGAAAGAAGAAGCTATTAGAAAAACAAAAAGAAGGGAAAAAACGGATGAAGATGGTAGGTAGTGTAGAAATACCTCAATCAGCCTTTTTAGCCGTTTTGAAAATCGATGAATAGAATAGAAAACTTATATATTCACATCCCATTTTGTGATAAAATTTGTACATATTGCGACTTTTACAAAATGGTTGCAAAACCAGAAGTAAAAACAAAATATGTCGATTATTTAATTAAAGAATTAGAATTAAAAAAACATTATTTATTACATTTAAAAACTATTTTTATTGGTGGAGGAACACCTACTGCACTCGGTGAAGACTTGTTTGAAAAACTTTTAAAATATTTAAATGAATTTATTGATTTAAATGTTTTAGAGGAGTTTTCAGTTGAGGCTAATCCAAATGATATTTCTTTAAGTATGGCCAAACTAATGAAAAAATACAATGTCAACCGTGTCAGTTTAGGTGTACAAGGATTACACCCAGAAAAGTTAAAAATCTTAGGACGAACTCATAATGAAGAAGATGTAATTAATGCTCTTAAAAATTTAAAAAAGGCTAAGATTACTAATATTAATGCCGACATTATTTATGGAGTTGGTAAGGAAACATTTAAAGAAATTAAATATGATCTAGATTTATTAATAAAACATGGTGTAAAACATATCTCTGCATATTCCCTTATCTTAGAAGATAAGACAATTTTAAAAAAATTATATGATGAAAAGAAGTTTTTCTTATATGATGAAGATGAAGAAGGCAAGTTATATAAAAAAATTATTGCTCATTTAAAAAAGAAAAACTTTGCTCATTATGAAATAAGCAATTTTTCTAAAAAAGGTTATGAATCAATACATAATTTAGTCTACTGGGATAATAAGAATTATATAGGGGTAGGCCCAAGTGCTAGCTACTATATAGGGAATATAAGGTATACTAATGTTCGTAATTTAAAGAAATATTATCAAGGAATTGATAGTGGGAACTTAGAATATGCTCAGACTGTAGAACTTACAAAAAGTGACATGATGAGCGAAGAATTGATCATGGGTTTAAGAAAAATTAAAGGAATTAACTTAAACCAGTTTGAAGCTAAATACGAAATCTCAGTATTTAATGCTTTTCCAATTATTAAAAACTTGATGAAAATGGAAGTTTTAGCTATTAAAGACAACCATTTATTTATTCCAGAAGATAAACTTTATTTATCTAACGAAGTATTAGTTAACTTTATATAGGAAGGGAATCAATGCAGAGGCATAAACTAATT
>DUVT01000144.1 GCA_012840905.1 Acholeplasmataceae bacterium | reverse complement strand
ATTATGCCTCCTAATTTAGTGCATCATACATTGCACGGTATTTACCATTTTCATTATTGTATAATTCTTGATGCGTTCCGCTTTCTACTATCTTTCCATCATCCATTACATATATTATATCAGCATTTTTAATTGTAGATAGGCGATGTGCTATAACGAATGTAGTTCGTTTTTCAGATAGTACAGTTAAAGCATTTTGAATTAACATTTCTGTTTCTGTATCTATGTTAGCTGTTGCTTCATCAAGGATTACAATACTTGGGTTTCTAAGCAATATTCTTGCAAATGCAATTAATTGCTTTTCACCTGTTGATAAGTTCTCACCCATATATGCAACTCTTGAATGAATTCCGAGTGGATAGTCTTTTACAAACTTATCCGCACCAATCTTTAATAGTATATCAATTACTTCTTCATCAGTTGCATCAATTCCAAATGTTACATTACTCTTAATTGTTCCTTCAAAGATTGAAGGGTCTTGTAAGATAATTCCGATATTATTTCTTACATCTTGCTTAGAATATTCATGGTAGTTGACGCCATCGATTAATATAGCACCTTCCTCAATATCATAAAATCTTTCAAGTAAGCTAATCAATGTCGATTTTCCACTACCAGTTGCTCCTACAATCCCAACAAAATCTCCCGCTTTTACATCAAAATTAATTCCCTTTAGAACGTAGTTATCTTTCTCATATTTAAAGTGAATATCTTTAAATGAGATATCGCCATTAAATCTAACTCCAGTAACTTCGCCTAAACCAGTATCTTCATCTTCATCTAAGAATTCAAATATTCTTGATGATGATACTAATGAATCTTCTAAAGCATTTAAGTTACTAAAGATTTCATTAATTGGTCCCATTATCTTTTCTAAATATTCAATATAAACATAAATTGTCGTTCCAACAACTACTGCTGTAGGTGAGAAATATCGTAAACTAAAGTAAACAATAATTCCCGCAATAACTAATCTTCTAATTAAGTTAAGTAAGTTAAATCCATAATTAGTATTAATTTTTAGATGACGCATTTTAGTTTTATAGTTATCGAATAAGAGATCATTATACTCTTCTGTCATCTTCTTTTCTTTATTAAAGATTTGAATAATACTTACTGTATTTACAAACTCTGCTAACTTACCATTAATACGTGAGTTCATTTCTCTAATAATATGATTATAACGATTAACTACTCTACGATAAATTCGCATCCATAAATAAATTATTGGAAATGCTAGTAAAGTAAGTAAAGCTAGTTTTGTATCTAAATAGAATAATCCACCATAAATCATTACTAAAGAAATTACAGCAGATATAATACTGAAGACGACTTGATATAAGCCCTCGACACCTTCACTATCATGAATCATCTTAGTAACGATCTTACCTTTAGGCTCTTTAGAGAAATAAGATATCGGTAGACGATTAATCTTATCAAACGCACTCTTACGCATCTCTAATGTTAGACGCATTGAGCTTGCCCTAAAGGTTACATTTTGAATGTATCTTGCAATAATTATTATTATCGAGACAATCGCATAATAAATTATCATTAAAATTATTGGATTTATACTTGGTCTATAAAATTCAAATAAATCATCTTTTGACAGTTTTACATATTCCCTAGTATATGTTGAACTATCAGTTGTCTCAAATACAATTTCCTCATCCACTTCTATTATTGTATCTTTTTCGCCTACTCTTCCGGTAATTAAATAATAATTATCTTCAAAGAATCTAATAGTAAATTCTTCACCATCTATTGGTTCATCAGTATTTTGCTTAGAATAGTATTTGCCATTAAAGATAGCTGTATTGCTATCACTTTCACTTACTTCTACCCAGGTAGTTTGAACACCTGCTAACTCATCATCTATTACTCGCTTAATAATTAATGGTTGGATAATATCAAATGCGGAGTAAATAATTAAAGCAAATAAAGATATAAGTAATAAATACTTACTCTTCATTGCGTATTTAAATACTCTTACAAATATTTCTTTGGTACTATAATTAAACTTCTCAACTCTTCTTCTACTCATCTTCTGCCTCCATTTGTTGGATCACATACTGTTCGTAGTACCATTTTTTATTTGCAAGTAATTCTTCGTGAGTTCCGCGTTCAACTATTCTACCTTTTTCTAAAACTATAATTTCATCAGCATGTTCAATGGCTGATAATCTATGACTACTAATAATATTTGTTTTACCTTTTCGGTATTCCTTTAGGCTTTTTATAATGTTTGCTTCAGTTACACCATCCACAGCTGATAAGGAATCATCTAAGATTAATACATCACTATTTTTTAGGAATGCTCTCGCAATTGAAAGTCTTTGTTTTTGGCCACCACTTAATGTTACCCCTGATTCACCTACAATTGTTTCTAGACCATCTGTTAAGTATTCTAAATCTTTTTTAAAGTCAGCAATTTCAACTGCTTCATCAATAGTTAGATCGGTTTGTTCTCCAGTACCTAACAATAAGTTTTCACGCACAGTTCTTGAAAATAAAATGTGTTCTTGAGGAACATATGAAATATGCTTACGAATACTTTCTTTTTTATAGACTCCAATTGGTTGATTATTTATTAAAATATTTCCTTTATCAATTACATAAGTTCTGAGCAATTGCCTTAAAAGTGTAGTTTTACCACTACCTGTTTTACCTACAACTCCTAATGTTTTTCCACGATCAATTGATATATTAATATCTTGAATTATATAATCATCATCTAAAGGATATTTAAATGATAAGTCTTTAAACGTAATATTTTCAATTTCTATTAATTCTTTAGCACCATCAATATCTTGAATTGTTGGTTCTGCATTAAGTACAGTTCCAACACGTTCAAATGAAACTTTACTTTGTGATAAGAATGTTATTTGGTTCCCAAGTCTAAATAATGGACCAGCAAACATTCCTAAGTATAAGTTAAAGGATACTAAATTACCAACAGAAAATCCACCTTGTGTCATTATTAAGTATGCACCTAAACCAAGGGCGATACCTTGGCTAATCAGTGTTACCATTCGAAATGATGGCATAAAGACTGATTGCATCAAAACTGATTTTCTTGCGGTTTTATAAACTAAATCAGCCTTTTCGCTTAATTTAGCTTCATCTTCTTTCTCTTTTACAAATCCCCTTACCAGTTTTACATGGGTTACACTT
>DUVT01000143.1 GCA_012840905.1 Acholeplasmataceae bacterium | reverse complement strand
CTATTTTCCGTGGTCTTTATCGTCCATATAAAAAACACACCCCAATTCAACCTGATCTAAGTGATGATCGAGCTAGGATGTTATTTAATGTAAATAAGTACAATTTTGCCATGACAGAATTACAATTTTACTTAAATAATTTCCCAGATGATCAAGAAGCCCTTCGAATATTTAATAATTATCGAAGAGAGTACTTAAAAGCAAGAGATGCTTATGAAAGTAAATATGGCGCACTGTCCATATTCTCAAATCAACTTGAAAGGAGTCCATGGAATTGGGTTGAAACAATGTCTCCATGGAAGAGAGGGGTATAAAGTATGTGGATATATGAAAAAAGATTACAGTTTCCTGTAAACATTAAAAGACCAGATCCAAGAATGGCAAAACTTATAATCACACAATATGGAGGTCCTGACGGAGAATTATCGGCTGCATTACGTTATCTTAACCAAAGATACACAATGCCAGATGAACGTGGTAGAATGTTACTAACGGATATTGGAACCGAAGAAATGGCACATGTAGAGATTGTTTGTGCAATGGTAAGTCAACTAATGGAAGGCGCTAGTCTAGAACAAATTAAGGCAGCTGGAATGGATGGTCATTACGCACAACGCGGTATGGATCTCTTCCCAACTGATTCTTTAGGTAATGCCTTTACTGTAAAATATTTTGGAGCAGTAGGTGATCCAATTGCAGATTTAGCTGAAGATATGGCTGCAGAAGAAAAGGCTAGGGCAGTATATGAAAACTTAATCGATCTTGCAAGTGATCCAGATGTTATAGCACCTCTACTTTGGTTACGTGAAAGGGAAATTGTTCATTTCCAAATGTTTAAAGAATTAAGGGACTATTACATTGAAAATCTAAAACTTTAAAAATGATTCCTGGAAAACAGGAATCTTTTTTTTAAAAATAAAAACTCCTAAAATAGTTAAACTACTTTAGGAGTGATTATTAATGTATTTCTAAGAAACAAGAATCTCCAATGAACTCTCTTAATAATGAGTTACATGGAACTAAACTATCATCGATGTCTTTGAAATATTTTAAGAATTTCACAAGTCTATTTGCTTGAATGAAGTATTCATTATTGCGATCAATAGCCTCTAAAATTGGTAGTGCATGTTTTTTCATAACACTTAATTCATAAGTTAATTCTGTGTTAAAAATATAGTCAGCTTGTTCTTGGAATGGATAAATCCATCTAAACTCACCTCTACGCACTGATGGCCACATAGCTAGTGTATCAGTAGGTGTAGTTTTTCTAAATTGCCAGTCCCTAACAATTCTTCTTAACATTCTAATATCAGTTGCACTTATTGGATTGTGATTGTCGATATTAATTTGGAATGTTGGACTAATATAGATCTTAAACTTTTGATGCTTTGGAATTGAACTAGTTAATTGCTCATTTAAAGCATGAATACCTTCAATAATAACAATTGTTCCCTTAGGAATTTTTACTTTCTTGCCAGGAACTCTCTTTCCTAATTTAAAATCAAATTTAGGAAGTTGAACTTCTTCTCCTCTTATTAATGCAAGTAAGTCGCGATTAAATAATTCAATATCTAGAGCTTCTACATGTTCTAGGTCTGGTTCACCAAACTCATCTTTTGGTGCTTTATCTCGATCTAAATAATAATCATCCATTGAAATTTTAACTGGTTTAATACCTCTTGTCATTAACTCAATTCTTAAACGATTTGAGAATGTAGTTTTACCACTTGATGATGGTCCTGCAATTGCAATTAGGCGAATATTTTCAATATCATTTTTTATTCTTAAACCTAGATCAGCAAGCATATTGTTGTGTTTTGTTTCACACATATTTACTAATTCATAACCACCATTTTTCTCAACTTGTTTATTTAAGTTAGCAATAGTATCACAGTTTATTAACTCAGACCATTCTCTAGCTTCTTTTTGCATTCTTCCAAAGCTTGGAGAATCTTCAAACTCTGGTACCTTACCATTTTCTTCAGCACGAGGAAGTTGTAACAAAATGTAAGGATAATATAACTTTAATTTGTAATCTTTTAAGTGACCTGTAGAAGGAACCATATAACCAAACATGTAATTTACATAATCTTCACATATATATGCATTTACATAATCTTCTTGGCGATATTTTAATACCTCAATCTTATCTAGATATCCTTCTTTTTCATAAAGTTTTAGAGCATCTTCCTTAGACATTCTCTTTCTTGTAATTGGTAGATCTTTTGCAACTAAATCATCAATTTCTGCTTTTAATCTTTCAATGAAATCTTCATCAACTACAACATCTCCTCCTGTAATCTCAATCGCAGTTGAACGAGATATGCTTTGAGTAAACTTAACTTTGTATTCTGGATTAATTCTCTTTAATGCCATTATAATTAAGTAACGCATACTCGTCTCATATACTTTTGAGGCATCATAGGAAGTTAAATCTAAAAATTCAACTTCACAATCGTAATTTATATAATAACCTAATTCTCTTAATCGATTATTAACTTTCGCAACATAACACTTTTCTCCAAGTGATTCAGCTAAATCTTTTAGCGTAACTTTGTCATCAAATTTTAAAACTTGATTATTTACTTTAACTGTAAACATATATTCTCCTTTCTATTCTAATATATCTTTCTCTGTTTCTAGTAATGGGAAAATGAAAACTAAAATAATCATAACTAATGGATTATAAAATGTAGTTTCCATTAAACCTTGAATAATTATAGCAATAACAACAATTAAAACATATGAATTATATTTATTCTTTTTTATACAATATCTAACTATTTGATATAAATAATAACCAAATGAAATTAATCCTACCAAGCCCATATTTGCTAAGGTTTCAATTACAAAGTTATCATAAAATCTATTATCTATGGCAATCGATATATAGTAATTTGCACTATTTGCACCTGCTCCTAATAGTGGGTATCTTTGAAAAACTCTAAAGCCAATTCTACTCATTAATTCAATGTCTTCAATTGATAAACCTTTAGAGCTTAAAAAATCAAAAAATTCTTTAATATACCCTGTTGGAATTGCAACAAGTAATATTATTAATAGGGCGATGATTGTTAAATAAATAAGGGTGATGATAAAATTAGTCTTATGTTTTACATCACTCACAATCTTAAGTAATAACGGAAGTCCTAATATAATCATCGCAAGGTATGCCCCTCTTGAAAGCATTAGATGTAAAATTGCTAAGTTAAGACCAACTATTAATAATAGATAATATTTCTTTTGATCAAGTGTATAGTAGTAAAGCAAAATCGGCATTATAAGCAAGTAAAGCGTTGCTACCGTAGTAGTATTAGCCCAACCGAAATGTACATCATTACTACCATAAAAACGAATTATATTTTCTCCTAAACCATACTCAAGATAATAAATTACAACCTCAATAAATACAGCTAAACTTAAATAGACAAACACTTTTGCAAGATAAAACCTTGCAGTTTTTTTATTTTCAATTATATCATCTAAATTAAGTAAATATAAATAGAGGATTGTATAAAAGGCCCAAAGACCGATTGCTTTCATTGAATCT
>DUVT01000142.1 GCA_012840905.1 Acholeplasmataceae bacterium | reverse complement strand
CTAAGAAAACTCCACTCATTGCTATAGCTAAGTATTCAATTATATTTTTTAATATTTCCATCTTAGTTCTCCTTTAAAATTTTCCTAACTTCGCGAATAAACTTATCTTCTTCTATATAACAAAAATGTGTACTATGATAAAATGGAATTAATGTTACATTTTTCAAAATACTTTTCATAATTAATGCATCACTATATTTTGTTTCTTCATCATTAATTCCCCAAAGTAAATAAGTTCTCCCTTTTATTTGTTTTAAATCTTTTTTTACACAGTAATTAATAACATTTGATAGTGTCTTTTTCATTACATTACTTGCATTTTTATAATCTCTAGAACCACTAGCTTTTATTAACTCTTCATATTTCTTTTTAGAAAATAGCTTATATATTCTTTTTAAAATTTTGTATTTATAAATAGCATAAGTTCTTTTTAAACTCCTGTGTCTAATCCCAGCAGAACTAACCAAGATTAGTTTTGAAAAACTATTATCCCTACAGTAATTAATCACTACTCTTCCACCAAAAGAATGAGCAATAAATGTAGGGTTTTGTATTTTCAATTTTTTTATTAAGACCCTTAAATGCCTACTATAATCAGCTACTGTTAATGGTCTATTTGGCTCACTACTATTACCAAATCCTAAAAAGTCTAACCCAATAACTTGATAGTTATCTTTTAAGGCGTTTGTAATATTTTTAAAATCAGAAAAACTTGTTCCCCAACCATGTAATATAATTATTGGCTTTCCTTTACCTGCTATATAGTAAGCCATTTTCCCTTCACTAAACTTTAAAGACTTTTCTTTCATATTAAACTATATGTATTAATTCTTTAAAAAAACACAAAATTATTAAAACCATTCATATTAATAATTATACCAAAACTTCATAAAAAAAAGTAGAATAGAATGCAAAAAAGATAGATTAAAGAATCTATCTTTTTATTTAAGTGGTGGAAACACCTTATATTTTATCAATTTATCATTAAAATCTTTATACTTTCTAAAAGTCTCAATGATTTCTATTATTTTGTCATCATCATAATAATCTAGATATTTATCATCATATATAAAGTATGTTTGTGATTGGCCAGAGATAATTACACCATCAGCATAAATATCTAGGTTTCTAGGATTATACGAATATGTAGGTGCATCTGATAATGCATTAACTCCAAAGAAATATTCTGGGTCTAAATCGAAAAGATAACTTATTGTTCTTGCAAGAGTATTTGTTCCACGAGCAAATGTTATAATTTCCGCCTCTACTTTAGGATCACTTGCAGGATCATAAATCATTAGTGGGATATTTGCATTAAATAATCTGTTTTGCATTACCCTATTTTCCAAATTGAAAACATAAGTAATCATTTCATTTATATCATTTTTTAATAGTTCAGGCTTTTGATAAAATAATTCAAATGCATCTATATCACAACCATGATCACCATATAAAATAACTACAGTATCTTCATGTAAGCCAAGCTCTTCAAGTCTTTCTAAGGCTTTACCAATTGCATAATCAGCAAATGCAATATGTTCAAGGTAACCAACAATTTGCATATTAAGAATTGGATTATCAACTAATATTGTGTTTGCAGGAAATAAGTTAGGCTTATCAAAGAACCAATTATCTCCTAATGCTTCACCAGGTTTTGAATATGGCATATGTGCAGTAATTGTAATTAGTTGAGAAAACACATTACCTTTTTCTGCTTCACTTGCAAATATATCAAGATTTTGCATTAAGAAATCATAATCATTTAGCCATGAGTGAATTAATTTTTCACTTTCTACAACCAAATCTTCTTTTCCATAATGTTGATCAAATCCATATACTTCTGTATGCACTCTTTTACGTTCATAAAACTTTCCTGTATTTGCATGACTAGAAAAAGTATAATAACCTTTATCTTTAAATAGTCTTGGTAAGGTAGGATATATTACTTCATCATGATCATAAATTATATAATCATTCCCAATTGGATAAAGTCCGGTCAAGACTGTAAACTCAGAATCACTCGTATTACCAATTCCTACACTATTATAGAAATTATTAAAGTAAATTGAGTTTGTTGCAATTCTATTTAAATTTGGAGTAATTTCTACATACTCACCATCAATCATAATTTCTAAACCAATTACGAAATTATTAAATGATTCCATTTGGATCAGCAAAAGATTTTTATCTTTAAATACACCTTCGTATCTACTTATATCATACTCTATCCCATCAATAGGTGAGATGTTTTTATCTTCTTTATATTCTTTTAGTTTTTCTTCCACAGTTTTATATTTATTTGGATTAACTCCATCAAACTGCCCAGTTAAGTATGAATATCCTTCGTAAATATAATAATTAAATAAACCTACAGCTTGAGCTCCATATAGAGGTGTTGAGTTATCTTCATACCACGTATCTTCAATTTCAACTCTATATGCACTTAATCCACTTGCCATAATTAGCATTCCAATAATGATTATTCCAAAGCCAATTATAACTCTGTTTTTCCCATCTACAAGTGTTGAATTATAAAACGCTTCATTATCTCGATACTTTTTAAATAATCTTAAAAATAAGAATACTATTATCACAGCAAAGATTAAGAAAATAAATTTTGCACTTGTAAGCAACATTAAAAGCGAATCAATAATAAATCCTGCTGCATCTTTTCCTGCTTCAGACTTAAAAGCAGATAAATTATAAAATGAGAAAAACATGTTGTAATGTTGAAAGTAGACTGATAAGGCAAAGTAGATTAAAGTAAGTGAGATTGAAACATACATTAAAAACTTTGCTCTAGTATAATCACGTTTGAATAAGAATACTGAAAGTCCTACAAAAAGTAACAAGAATCCTATATCACCAAAGAATGAATTTATTACCATAAACATCGTTCTTGGGAAAGGACTTAAATTTTCTAAAATAAGGTTTGTTGTTAAAAGGATGGTACACAAAATGTTTAGCCCAAAAAAGGCTATTAAAAATAAAATTTTATTTTTATTAGTAATTTCCATCATACCACTCCTTTATACATCTACATTTTTAACTAGAAAATAATTAAATACTCCTAATAATATTACTATTAAACCTAAAAATATATTAAATAAATTTTT
>DUVT01000141.1 GCA_012840905.1 Acholeplasmataceae bacterium | reverse complement strand
TTTTTTATGCAATTTCCCTATCTTTATAGAATTTAATAGAAATATGCCAAGATATAAAATATAATATGATTGATGTAATTATTACAATTATAAGATAAGTATTTGATTCTAGATTGTTTCCTAACTCAAATCCATTTCCATATAATATTGTAATAAATGTGAAAAGAAAACCAATGATAATATAGTATGCTATTCTACCTTTTTCTGCACCCAATTTAAATATGAAAGGTAGAAGTAGGCTTGGTCCAATAAGTCCTACAGCAAGAATAGTTGCTGAAAGCAAAATTATGTCTTGTATAATAAATGTTCCAAGGTTTATCATTTTAATACTTTGAGAGATTGCTGATAAGATTGTAACTGATAAAACAAAAATAAAGCCAATTAAATATTTTGCTGAAACAATTTGTTTCTTATTGTAAGGAAGAGTATTACAATAAACATCCCATTTTTCTTTTTCGTCATATGATATTAATGTTACTGGAATTAGGCCCGCAATTAATGGAGGGTAATATATGAAAAACGGATTAGCATCAGCAAAAATTGAAATTGCAATAAATATTATTAATAGGAAAATATAAATACGACAATACTTTTTTATCATATAATAATCTTTTAATAATAATCCCTTCATTTAGATATTCTCCTTTGCCATAAATACAAATAATTCTTCAATACTAATTGGATTAATTTCAAATCCTGAAGGTATCGAATCTCTTTTAACTATCAATTCCGTTCCATAGACGGATTCTTTTTTTCCAATAATTGCTTTTTTATTAATTTGTCTAAGTTCGTATGGAGTAACATGGATTATTCCATATTTCTCAAATAAAACATCTTTTTCTTCAAATAGAAGAAGTTTCCCCTTGTGTAAGAAAGCTATATAATCACATAATTTTTCTAGATCGCTCACGATATGTGAAGAGATTAGGATTGAATGGTTCTCATCTCTTGTGAACTCATTAAATATATTTATTACCTCATCTCTTATAACAGGATCAAGTCCACTTGTCGGTTCATCTAGAATTAATAGTTTTGCTTGGTGAGATAAGGCAATGGCAATTTGAAGTTTCATCTTCATTCCACGTGAAAAGTCTTTAAACATTTTATCCATTGGTATGTTAAGTTTTGATAAATAGTTATTAAAAGTTTCATCTTCCCATTTATTAAAACTGTATTTCATTATCTTCCCGATTTCCTTAGCTGTAAGACAACCGCTTATACCTATTTCATCGAGTACAACACCTATATCTTCTTTATTCAACTTTAAAAATTCTTGATTATTTTTTCCGAAAATCATTATGTTTCCAGAATCTTTTTTAATCATATCAAGAATAAGTTTAATCGTCGTACTCTTACCTGCACCGTTTTCTCCAATAAGACCAATGATACATCCAGAAGGAAGAGTTAAATTAAGATTGTCTAATTTAAAGTCTTTAAATTCTTTACATAGATTTGTAATTTTTAGCGCTTCCATTAATTTTCCTCCAACAAATTAATCATTTCAATTATATCTTCTTTACTTAAATTACATAAATGTGCCAGTTTTTTTATTTCTTCAATATATTTTTCTATTTTCTTTAAATTTTCCTCACGAATTAACTCGATATTTTTCGGTGCAACAAAACATCCTTTTGAAGGAACAGTATATATAAATCCCTCTTTTTCCAATTCATCGTATGCTCTTTTAGTGGTTATAACACTTATTCTTAAATCCTTTGCGAGATTTCTAATTGATGGTAATGGATAGTTTTCTTGCAATTCTCCAGTAATTATAGAATTCTTGATTTGCGAGTATATCTGATCATAAATAGGTATGCCGCTTTTATTATTAATATATATCTTCATAATGAGAATCCTTCCCTATAATACTGTATATATACAGTATATACAGTTTCAAATGATTTGTCAACCAGGAAATTAAAAAAATGCAAAAAGTTTAGAAGATTAAATAATATAGAATTATTAGATAATTTTTCTAGATTTAGATTAGTATCTGTATCGGGTTAAAAGAAACTAATAAAGTATTGTATTATATTTTTTTATTTTTAGAAAATTAAGAAATTTCTCAAAAGTTGATACTAGGTTATCAATTCTTTTATATTAATTGCATTTTTAGTTTAATAATGGTATAATAAGTATGAAAAGTATAACAAAACATACAAGGAGGTTTATATGAATACACCTAAAGGTAAATATATTTGGACAGTAACTGTTGGAGAGAAAGGACAGATTGTAATCCCTAAACAAGCTAGAGTAATCTTTGATATTAACCCTGGAGATAATTTAATTATCTTAGCAGATGAAGAAAGAGGAATTGCAATACCTCCAAAAAGTGAATTTGAAAAAATCTATAAGAATATATTTGGAGATAAAAAATGAATGCTATAGAGATTAAAAATTTATCAAAACAATACAAAACATTTAAATTAGATAATGTAAGTTTTAATGTTGAAGAAGGTCATATTGTAGGTTTCGTAGGAAGAAATGGAGCTGGGAAGACAACAACAATTAAATCAATCTTAAATATTGTTAAGAAAAATAGCGGGAATGTAAAATTCTTCGGATTAGATTTAGAGGAAAATGAAAATATTATTAAAAATAAAATTGGATTTTCCAGTGGTACCACGAATTATTATCCACGAAAAAAGCTAATTGATATAATTAATATTACTAAAACATTTTATAATAATTGGGATGATACAATAATGGAAGAATATATAAATTTATTCCAATTAGATCTATCCAAAACACCTAGTGAGTTATCTGAAGGTATGAAAGTTAAATTTAATTTACTATTAGCTCTAAGTCATCATGCAAAAGTTTTGATACTTGATGAACCTACCTCAGGACTTGATCCATTCTCAAGAGATGAAATACTAGAAGTTTTTATTGAACTTAAAAAAAGAGGAACTGCAATATTGTTTTCAACACATATTACATCTGATTTAGAAAAGTGTGCAGATGATATAGTGTATATTAGAAAAGGAAAAATTGTGAGTGCTTGTAGTAAAACTGATTTTATGCAAAAATATCAATTAAATGATGAGACTTTAGAAAATATAATTTTAAGACTTGAGAGGGAAAATCATGATTAATCTTATACGCAAAGAATTTAAATTAAGTGCCAATATACTTTCGTATCTATTTATTTCATTTGGATTAATGACATTTCTTCCTCGTTATCCTATTTTGGTAGGAGTGTTCTTTACATGTTTAGGCATATTTCAATCATTCCAATCATATAGGGAATCAAACGATATTGCATATTCAATCTTGCTTCCTGTTTCTAAAAAAGATATTGTAAAAGCTAAATTCATCTTTGTTTGTACAATAGAACTACTAACTTTCTTATTGATGTTAGTAATAACAATATTTAGAATGACTTTACTAAAAGATATAGATACATATGTTAATAATCCATTACTTACTGCTAATCTCATCTTCTTAGGATATGTTTTAATTATTTTTGGATTATTCAATATTCTTTTTGTCAGAGGATTTTTTAAAACGGGATATTATTTTGGAAAACCATTTGTTTCATTTTGTATAGTTGGTTTTGTTGTTATTGGACTTGCTGAAACACTTATACATATACCTGGATTAGAGATTTTAAATTCTTTTGGATTTGAAAATCTTGAAATACAGTTATTAGGACTATTTGTAGGAATTTTATTATACTCATTATTTACCTATATTGGATATAAAAAATCTGTAAAAACTTTTGAAAAAATAGATTTATAGCTAGTGCAAAAAACAAAAAACAATTATTAAAGTGTGTAATTGTTTCAAAATTGGATATCTAATCAATAATAGAATAATTAATAGATAAAATAATTAGGTTTCATAAAGTGATTTATAATACTTTATTGAAGCTTTTTTATTTTTTATTATGATAGACTTTATAAAACAATCAATTTATATTAATACATTAGAGAAAGTTAAAGAAATTATTTTCTTACTTAAACCGGTTTCGATGGATGCAGCTTATGGTAAACTTGTAATTGGTTTAGGTGATACATTTGTACTTTTGAATGCTACTAGTGAAGTTGTAAAAACAATAAATTTAAGTTAATAATTTATACTTAAAAATAAAAATTTTGGATTATTCATTTTCCAAAAGTTTTTATTTCATTTATTCAATTATAAGTAGTGAATTTTATATTATAAGAAAAAAATAAACAATGCAAAAATCAATTAAATTTGAGAAATTTTGGTACAATATATAAAGAACTAAAATT
>DUVT01000140.1 GCA_012840905.1 Acholeplasmataceae bacterium | reverse complement strand
TTTTATTAATACACAACCAATAGGAGAAGAAAATTTTAAAAAACTTCAAGCTAAGTTTCCAAACGTAAAGTTTGAAACTGAAGTTGAACATAGTTATGATGCTGAAGTAATGGTAGTAGAACCTCATTTTGTGAAAGAGGAAAACATTAAAAATTATCCTAATTTAAAATGGATTCAATCTTACCGTGCTGGTTTTGATACAGTCGATTTTTCAATCTTAGAAAAGCAAAACATAACTTTTTCAAATGCGAAAGATATTTATAGTATTGCAATTGCGGAAGATGTAATCGCAAAAATTTTAGTTTTAAACAGAAATGTTAGAACTTACTTAAAAAATATGAAAAATAAAGAATGGAAACCAAACTTTAACGAACCAGAAATATATAACTCTACAGTAGGTATTGTTGGAACTGGTTCAATTGCAAAAGAAATTGCAAAAAGAATTAAAGCATTTGGGACCACGGTATTAGGTTATCGAAGAAGTAATAAGCCAGTTGATCATTTTGATGAAATATTAGTTGGTGAAGCTGGACTCCACGAGTTATTAAAGCGAAGTGATTATGTAGTTTTAACAGTTCCATTAAATGATGAAACACGTGGTATGATTAATAAAGATACACTAAAATTAATGAAAAGCAATTCTTTATTAATAAATATTGCACGCGGAGATGTGGTTGTTCAAGATGATTTGATTGAAGCTCTTGAAAATGGAACTATCCGTGGGGCAGGTTTAGATGTATGTTCACCTGAACCACTACCAGCTGATAGTAAACTTTGGGAGTTAGAAAATGTATATTTAACTCCACATTGTTCTGCAGCAAGTCCACACATTAGTACTAGGCTTACAGAAATGATAATTGAAAACTTATCAAGATACATTGAAGGAAAAGAAGTATTAAATATAGTATAGATATATGGAAGTGAGAAAATGCAAAAATATTCTAAAGCAAAAGCAGCTTTAAACTTTAATTTAGTTATTGCAATATTTTTAATAATAGGTAGTATCATCTGTTTTACAAACCTCAATAAAACTATTTACCATTTAGGTTTTGATTTATACCTCATTTTTGCACTTGCTTTTTTAGTTTTTGCTATTCCTTTTATTATAAATATTATTAAATACTTCTTATTACCAGAGACAGTACTAACAATTGATCACAACATTTTAATTATTCATAAATTAAAAAAAGAAATAAAAATTGATGCATTAACGCTACTAAGTATTTCAAAGCAAAATAATTTTGGTGAATATTTTGGATTTGATGTAGGTAGCATTAAGTTAATTTTTACTAATCGTGATCCGATCACAATTAGGTTTATAGAAGGTTTAAAAGATGCACATGATGCACTAGAAGTATTTGTTTTTGGTAATGTAAACCGATTTAGAAAATAATTAATTAAAATAACATTCGAAAGAATGTTTTTTTTTATTAAAATCATAATAATTATTGACAAACGATAATTATTATCATATACTATTATCGAATAACGATAATTTTGGAGGGTG
>DUVT01000139.1 GCA_012840905.1 Acholeplasmataceae bacterium | reverse complement strand
GCCTTAAAGTTATAAATCGGCTTGAGAATCGCTTTTATTTCAAAAGAATCCTCTGTACGTTCTAAGATTTCTTTCATTGGTTTATATGCAAATGGTGCTTCATCTAATGTGTCAAGAGTAATTGTACTTGAATATATCCCTTCCATTGTCTTCTTAAAATCCATTAGAGATAATTCTTTTTGTGCTTGTCTCCTGGAAAGGATTCTTCCTGCACCATGGGGAGCAGAATAGTTATAATCTGGATTACCTTTACCACGAGCAATTATACAGCCATCACGCATATTAATTGGAATTAATACAATTTCACCTGAATATGCACTTATTGCACCTTTACGTAATATCATATCATCCATATTTATGTAGTTATGGATTGTTTCGAAATGTTCAAGGTCTTGTAAATCAAGTCTAAAATAATCAAGTAAAACTTTAATCATTTCTCTACGGTTTTCAGATGCATAATCTTGAGCAATCCTCATATCATGAATATAATCATCAAATAACTTTCCTTCTAAATAACAAAGATCTTTAGGGATTGGTGGAGTGACTTCCATATTTTTAATTTTATTTATAGCTTTTTGAATTTGCTTTTCTTTTTTTGTGTTTTTATATTCATTAATTATTCGCTGAACTTCTGCTTCTTTATCAAAGACCTTACTTTGATGATATTCATATGCTTTTCTTTGATAATGTTCTGCTATTTGTTTACCTAAATTTCTAGACCCACTATGGACAATTAAATATTTATTTTCTTCATCATCAACATCAACTTCAATAAAGTGATTACCACCACCTAAAGTTCCAATGCTTTTAAAAAAGTGATTATGCTTTTTTAATTCATTATAACACTTTAGTTTTTCAATATCAGTTTTAATTTTTCTAGCTTTTGGATGAACTTCCCTGCCTGCAGGAATATTTCTTTTAATATAATCATCAAACTCTGGAAAATTAATTTTAACTTTTCCTATCTTAACTGTAAACATCCCACAGCCTATATCAACACCAACTAAATTAGGAACGATTTTATCATGAATTGTCATTGTAGTACCAATTACACAACCAGCACCAACATGACAATCAGGCATGATTCTAATTTTTGAATCTTTTGTAAATTCTTGATTCAAAAGATTTGTAACTTGGTCTAACGTTCCACTATCTATATTTGATGCAAATACTTTTGCATTATTATATTTTCCTTGAATAATCATCTTGTTACTACACCTCAAACTAATTATAGTTTTGCCTCAACTTAATTATAACATGGTTTAAGTAAATATTAAAATACAATATAAAGATAAAAGGTAGCATTTACATAAAGCGGAATTTGAGGAGATATTTCATTCCATCTAGATACAAAATCTATAAATGGATCTTTAAATTCTATGTGTTTTCTACTAACTATCAAGTTTAAGCATCTCATTAATTGTTTAAACTAGAGTTTTAAAAATACATAGTAATTACTAAAATGGAATGAAATTTCAAATAAAAAAAAGCCTCATATTAGAGGCTGGTATGATAAATTATTTATTATTTTCTTTTAAGATTAATAATGGTATTGTGACTGCTGTACCAACAATTATTCCTAGAACTATCTCTAATACTGAGTTTGCAACAAATATACCATAAATAAAACTAAAAATATTTTGGTTTATTGCAAAGATAGATTCATCTGGGAAGAAATAAAAGTTTGATTTGATTACCACATATAGTATAGGTAGAACAAGTATTGAATGTATTAATGTTCCTAGTCCCATTGTAATT
>DUVT01000138.1 GCA_012840905.1 Acholeplasmataceae bacterium | reverse complement strand
AGTATAAGTTTCAAAGATAAAAATTGTATTTTTGAAACAATTAAAAAAATTGATCAAATTCAAAAAGAAGCATTGATTCAAGAAGAATGTGATAACTGCGAAGGTGGTTTAATGTTTAAACTTTTTAACACTAAACCAGTTATTCTTTATTTAGAAAAGGGCAAACCATTTAAAGCAGAAATTCCAGGTACTGCAGAGGAATACACAAAATATTTTAGAATTCAAGAAATCAAAGGAGATTGTGTAGTTTTACGTTTACTTGTTCATAGTTGCGATAAATGGATTTGTACTAACTTCACAGTTACACTAAAAATTGGCTGCATTTGTGCAATCCAATGTTTACCGCCAATTTGTTGTAAAGAGTGTAGAAATGTAATTTGCCCTAGAATCGAATAATTATAACATCAGTAATAGCTTCTAATTTTACTTGATCAAATGAATCCTCGCTTAACTTAATATATAAATATTCTTCATCTAGTTTGTATGGTATACCTACTATTTCTTCCTTACCGACTACTACATTACATAAAACTGGCCGATTTCTATTATACATCTCGATTATATTTTTTATTTTTCTTTCCTCGATATATTTAGGCCTACTAATAGATTCTTGTGCAAAATTATCTTCACTAGAGTATTCAATTATTTCTTCTGGAACCTTAACTTCTTCTCTAGGTTTCACTTCTATATGATTTTTATTTCTACTATCAAATATTTTTTGATCATTTGTGTCATCTATTTCAGAGTTTACAGTATTTATAAACATTAATGGTCCTTTATTCTTAAACATAAATATCACCCCTATCATTATATGATAGAGGTGATGTTTTTAGCATTTATTTATTTTTCTGATAAAGGATGTTTAAACCATCCATAATTAAGTCATCATCATAAATAACTTCTTCTTCAAGAAAGTTTTTAATTATTTTTGATTCTCCCCCAGTTAACACAACTTTTACTTCACCGGCATTAACGCCTATTTCATTTTTCATTTTACGAATTATTCCGTCAATCATTGAAGCAGTTCCATGTACCATTGCACTTTGAATACAAGCAACAGTATCCCTACCAATTACAGTTGGTGGTTGGTCTAATTTAACTTCTTCTAGTCTTGCAGTATTTTTAAATAAACCATAAAAGCCTGTTTTAATTCCCGGCGCAATTACTCCACCAACCAACTCTTTTTTACTATCAACATAGAAAAGAGTTATTGCTGTACCCATATCTACAATAATTACAGGTGAACCATATTTATTAATCGAAGCAACAGCACCAACAATTATATCAGCACCAACTTGCTTAGGATTATCCACATTAATTCTAACACCTGTTTTAGTTCCAGGACCAACAAATATTGGCTTTATATTGAAATACTTGAGTAACATTTTTTCAAATGTTCCATCAAGTGGTGGTACAACACTAGAAACAATAATTCCTTCAATGTTATTTGAATCTAAATTATGATATTTTAATAACTCTAATACCTTAAAACCATATTCATCAATTGTTTGTGATAAATTACTTTCAAGGCGAAAACAAGCTATTAATTTATCATTTTCATAAACACCGAACACACAATTTGTGTTACCTATGTCGATACAGAGAATCATACAATCACCAAATTATGCGCGTGAGTCGTATTTGCCAGTAAGTGTGTTAACTATAATTTTATCCCCAACGTTTACGAATAATGGAACTTGAATATGAAATCCAGTTTCCAGTACAGCGTCTTTTGTTGCATTAGCAGCTGTATTTCCTTTAACACCTGGGGCTGTTTCTGTAACTTCTAATGTTACTTTTTCTGGTAACATAACACCTAAAATTTCACCTTGATATTCTACGATTGTTACAGATTCACCTTCAAGCAAGAAGTTTTTTTCATATGATAAATTTTCTGATGGGATATCTAATTGTTCATATGTTTCCATATCCATGAATGCCATTGAACTACCATCATCATATAAATATTGCATCTTTTTCTTTTCAATAATAGCTCTTGGCATTTTTTCATCTGCTCTAAATGTGTAATCTATTACAGCACCTGTTCTTAAATTCTTTAGTCTTGATCTAACAAATGCTTGCCCTTTACCCGGTTTTACATGTTGGAACTCTAAAATTTGAAATATATTACCGTCGTACTCAATAGTCATACCGGTTTTAAAATCATTACTTGATACCATGTTTCCTCCTATTTATATTATTTTCATTATTTTAGATTTTAGTCAATTATTTCAATGTCATAAAAAACATTAAATTCTTCTAATGATTTTAAGTACACTAAATCATCTTTCGTACTAAATTGATAGTCACTATCATGACGATCACCATAGCCAATCCAAGGTTCTAAACATACAAAAGGTGCCTTCTTGCCATAAGGAGACCAGATTGCAAATGATTTAAATCTTGGAAATTCCATCTTAATCCCTTTATTCTCCTTGTTGAGTAGTGTTACACTGTTTGATCTTACTCTCGGAATGACTATTGTATCAATTGAAAATAATTCATAATCCAATTTCAGCTCTTTTAAACCTTCATAACGTCTACTCGGTTCGTGAAAGTTTAGAGTTCCACCACTTTCTACTTTAGGAGAAGTAAATGATTCTTCTTTTTCAAAAGTTATTGTATAGTCACTAAATTCTTCATTTGGATAAAGCGGACAATTAATTGCAGGATGCCCACCAACATTGAATGGTAACTCATCATGATTTTCGTTAATTACTTTGTAATTGGTTCTTAATACTTTACCATTTAAAGTATAAGTAATAATAACCTTATATTTAAATGGGAATTCTTTTAATGTTTCTTTATTAAAAGTGTTAACGAAACTAATTTCCGTATCATCCTGATGAAATAGTTCAAACTCTTGATTTCTTAAAAATCCATGAGTATTCATGTGATACTCAACACCATTAATGAATGTTTTTTTGTCTTTTAGATTTCCTACAATTGGAAATAGAATCGGAGCACAGTAACTCCAATATTGAGGATCGCGTTGCCAAATGTATTCAACTCCAGCTTTACTTTTAA
Organism: Acholeplasmataceae bacterium; assembly: GCA_012840905.1. Lineage (GTDB taxonomy): Bacteria > Bacillota_I > Bacilli_A > ML615J-28 > CAG-698 > DUVT01. The sequence goes on along the minus strand of DUVT01000138.1, from coordinate 5,369 downwards.
GCGAATATAGTTCCGCGCCCCTCGTATTAATTTCTGCAGTTAAATATTCATTTTGGATTTTGTAAATCATTATATTCCTCCACACTTTCAACTTATTATAACATAATATTATTATGAATGCATTAATAAGTTTTTATTTTATATGACATTTTTCGCTTTGTTATTATGGCTATTTTTGCTATAATAATACAAGAAGGATGATAATATGGAAATTACTAAATTAACTCCCCGTGGATTTTGTAAAGGGGTTGTGAATGCAATTCATATAATAAACAAAGCACTTGAAAATAACACCTACAAAAAACCTATCTACATGCTTGGAAACATTGTTCACAATAAAAATGTTGTAGAAGCATTTAAAAGTAAGGGAATCATTATTTTAGATGGCGAATCCCGAGTGGAGATGCTCAAAAAAATTAATGAAGGTACAGTAATTTTTACTGCTCATGGGGTTAGCGATGCAGTTAGAAATATTGCAACCATGAAGGGTTTAGATATAGTTGATGCAACTTGTAAAGATGTAAAAAAGACCCATGATGTAATAAAAGAAAAACTGCTTGAAGGTTATTTATTATTATTTTATGGAAAAGAAAACCATCCAGAAACCGAAGGTATTATAGGAATTAGTGATGAAATAATTCTCATCACAGATAAAACCGATCTTTCTACTTTACCAAAATATTCTGGAAAAATAATAATTACCAACCAAACAACAATGTCTTTTTTAGATGTTATAAAAATATATAATAAATTAAAAGAAATCTATCCACAACTTGAACTTGTAGATGAGATTTGTAATGCTACAAGAAGACGCCAAGAAGCTGTTATTAATGCAGAAGGTTATGACTTAATTATTGTTGTTGGTGATAAGCTATCAAACAATACAAAAATGCTTAAAGAACTTGCAAGTAATAAAACAAAAGCAATTCAAGTTGAAACTCTTAATGATCTTAAAAATATCGATTTATCAAATTTCAATAAAATTGCAATTACTGCAGGAGCTTCCACACCAAAAAGCATTCTTGAAGAAATTGTCTTTAATTTAGAACACAACACTAATAATTATATTAGTAGACTCAATTTAGATGACTACTTAAAAGGATAAAAGAGAGTAGAATTTACTACTCTCTTTTTTTATGCTCTTAATTCCGCATTAAATTCTTGATGTAATGCTTTAAATATCTTATCGACTTTTTCATTGATAACTTCATCAGTTAATGTTTCAAAAGTCTCAAATACTAAGTTAATCGCAATTGATTTTTCATCATTAGCAACTTTATCTCCAGTATAAACATCAAAGATATTTACTTCTTTAACATTAGTATTTTTTACATTTTTAATTACTTTTACAATCTCACCTGCTAAAACATCACGTTTTACAACAATCGCTAAGTCACGTTCAACACTAGGAACTTTAGGAATTGGATTAAATTTAAATTCAGAATATTTATATTCATAAACTGAATTTAATATAATTTCTAGAACATATACATCATCCAAGTCATTTTCTTTTGCAAACTTAGGATGTAACGCCCCTAAAAAACCAATTCTTTTTCCATTTAAAGTAATTTCTGCACTTCTACCTGGATGCAGTTCATCTACCTTTTCAGTTAATGGTAAAATCTCAATTTCCATATCTAGCTTATTAAATAACTCTTCAACAATACCTTTTAATAGGTAGAAATCCACTTTGATTTGGTGATTTAATGAGTTAACATAATCGTTTGCAATTGCAATTGCAAGATGTTCTTCTTCATAATATTCTTTATTTTTAGAATATACTCTACCGATTTCAAAAATCCCGATATCTTTCATCTTGCGATTATACGAATATTTAATACAATCTATTAATGATGGAAGTAAAGTTTTCCTTAAATGTGTTCTATCTTGACTTAATGGCATTAATAACTCTACATCATAACCTTGATTAGATTGGATTAGCTTAAATAATTCATTACTTTCTTTACTTACTAGTGAGTATGTAATGTTTTCATTTAATCCAAGACCAACTAAAGTATCGATCATTTTTCTTCTTAGAGCTTGGTCATGAGTTAATGCGCCAATACTTGCTGACTTTGGAAGTGTAAGTGGTAATCTTTCATATCCATAAAGTCTACCGATTTCTTCAATTAAATCTTCTTTAATTGTTATATCGTTACGTCTTGTAGGTACAGTTACTTCTAAATTATTTGTAACAGAAAACTTAAGTCTTTTAAGAATTTCAATAATTTCAGTCTTATTAATCTTAATTCCTAAAACTTTTTCTACTTCAGCTTCAGTTATCTTTATTGTTACAGGATCTAGTTTTTCAATCCCAGCATAGCATGCTTTGCCAACTTTTGCACTTGCATACTTCTTTAGTAAGTAACTTGCATAATCTAGGGCAATTTTTGTACGGTTTAAATCTACACCTTTTTCAAATCTAATTGAAGAATCACTTCTTAACCCTAGTCTAGTTGATGTGTTACGAACACATTTACTATTAAATACAGCAGCTTCTAAAACAATATTTTTTGTATAATCACTAATTTCCGTATCTAGGCCACCCATAACGCCAGCTAAAGCTACTGGTTTTATACCATCAGTAATTACAATATCATCTTTAGTTAACGTGCGTTTTACATCATCGAGAGTTGTAATTTCTTCACCTTCATTAGCCATTCTAATTAAAATCTTACTTCCTAACTTATCATAGTCAAATGCATGTAGTGGTTGGCCAAATAGGGCTAGGATATAATTAGTAATGTCTACACAATTATTTATTGGTCTAATTCCAAAAGCGATTAGACGCGAAATTAACCACCTTGGTGAAGGTTTTATTTCAACATCTCTAAATACTCGCCCATAATATCCTAAACAGTTATCTGTTTCATTAATAACTTCTAATTTCCCTAAATTTTCTTCTTTTATTACATCAAATGCTAACGGATTTAAAGGTCGATTAAATATAGCACTTACTTCTATTGCAACTCCTAGCATACTGAGTAAATCACCACGATTTGGCGTTAAATCAAGTTCAATTACATGATCAGCTAAGTTTAGTGCTTGTAGTGCATCTGTACCGACTTTTACTGGTTCATTGAAAGTATAGATTCCAGTTTGATTTTCTTCATCTAAAAACTTCTTTTCAATTCCAAGTTCAAGTAATGAACAAATCATCCCATTTGATTCTACACCACGTAATTTAGCCTTTTTAATTTTAAAACCACCAGGTAAAGTAGCTCCAGGAAGTGCAACAATTACATATTGTCCTTGTTTTACATTCGGTGCACCACATACTATTTGTAATGTCTCTTCACCTACATCAACTTGACAAACTGATAATCGGTCACTATTTTCGTGCTTTTTACACTCTTTTACATAACCCACAACTAAGTTTGTTGCATCAACTATTTTAGATGCATATTCAACTTCAGTTGCATATAAAGATAATTTATTAACTATTTCTTCAACTTCTATTCCTTCAAGGTCAACTAATTCTTTTAACCATTCTAATTTTACTTTCATTTCTTCCTCCTAAAACTGCCTCAAAAATCTTGGGTCGTTTGTATAAAAGTGGCGGATATCATCAATTGAATTCATCAACATCGAGAATCTTTCAATTCCCAGACCAAAAGCAAAGCCTTGGTATACTTTAGGATCATAACCAGCCATTCTTAAAACATTTGGATGAACCATTCCTGCCCCTAATACTTCAATCCACCCGCTGCCTTTACATAAAGAGCAACCCTTGCTTCCACATTTAAAACAAGAAACATCAACTTCAACACTTGGTTCAGTAAACGGGAAGAATGAAGGTCTAAATCTAATATTAGTTTCTTCTCCAAACATTTTTTGGCAAAGTAATGATAATGTACCTTTTAGATCAGCCATTGTTATATTTTTATCAACTACTAAACCTTCAATTTGCATAAATTGATGAGAATGAGTAGCATCATCATTATCTCTCCTATAAACTTTACCAGGACAAATAATCTTTACTGGTTCTCCTTTTCTCTTAAGAAGTGTTCTTACTTGAACTGGAGAAGTATGCGTGCGAAGTAAATTATTATTATCTATATAAAATGAATCTTGCATTTCCCTTGCTGGATGTCCCTTAGGTAAATTAAGCATTTCAAAATTATATAAGTCTTTTTCAATTTCTGGTCCTTCTTCAACAGTATAGCCCATACCAATAAAAATATCCTCAATTTCTCTAGTTAATTTTGTAAGAGGATGTAGGCTCCCTGTTCTAAACTTTCTTCCAGGCAAGGTTACATCAATAGCCTGGCTTTCTAATTTCTTTTGAATTTGTAGTTCATTAATCTCATTTAATCTTTTTTGAACTTTTTCTTCTACAAAACTACGAAATTCATTTGCAGCCTTCCCAACTTCTTTTCGCTCTTCAATACTTAAATCTTTCATAGTTGCCATTATTTCTTGTAATGGGCTCTTCTTACCTAAATACAAAGCTTTTTTCTCATTTACTTCATTAATAGTATTTGCACTATTTAAATCAATTTCCACTTGATCTTTGAGTAACAATAATTTTTTAAGCATATTTCCTCCTTATAATATAAAAAGCCCTTAAATAACTTAAGGGCGAAATCTTCCGCGGTACCACCTTATTTCAACAAAAAGTTGCACTCATGTGTATTTTGATAACGTAGTTTATTCTACGGGCCAAATGCCACTCCAAAGGTGAATTCATAGATATATTTTCAAAAGACTTCCAGTCACGGTCTTTTTTCCCTGGCGAAAATACATTACTCTATTACTACTTCTTTTTCAACGTTTGTACTATTATAACACTGCTTTAAATTTTTTTCAAGATATTAATTATTTTTAAGAAAAACCCCCCTTAGTAAAAACTAGGTAGGGCCTTCTTTTGCTTTTTAGGATTAAAATAATAAATGTTTAAAGAGTAATTATGTTGGTACTTGTTGGTTTGGTCTTGGTCTTAACATCGGTCCTGGCATTTGTCCTGGCATTTGACCCATCATCGGTCCTTGACCAACTCCTGGCACAACCCCTATATTCCCACACCCTGGGCCAACGATACCAGGAACATTACAACAATTTACAACTTGACAATCATTAAATTCGCAACAAGTAGGTCTTATACAACAAGTATGACGTAAAATATGATGATTGAAGATTCTAGTTTGGTCTTCTATAATATGTGGTTGTTCTGTAATAAATGTACGATGAATATCGTTTACTCTTCTATGGATTATAGGTGGATTAACCACGACATTTTGATTAAATAAATTAGGTACAAAGTTCATTATTTTCCCTCCTTCAACTCTATTATACGAATATCTAGTTAATTGGAATGTGCTTTTGTTTATATATTACAAAATATGCGTTATTTTGATTTGACAACATCT
>DUVT01000137.1 GCA_012840905.1 Acholeplasmataceae bacterium | reverse complement strand
TTTTTTATGCATAAATTTATCTTTATAATCATATTATTAGATGATTATCTAATAATAATAGTTGATATTTATCTAATAATTTAGTATTATAATAGCGTGAGGTGAGTATATGCGGCTTAATAAAATTATTGATTTTAAAAGAGAAGCAATTGAACTAACATTTAAAATTTTATATAATGTTGATTTTGATAAAGAATATTGGGATAAGTTGGTTGAAGTTGGCCTTAAAGTTGGAGATTTAAATAACATTTTAATAAAGTATAATAAACTTAAAGAAGGATTTAAAAATGATTTAAATATTCCTTCAAAATATATTCCTTATTTTAAAATGGCTTATAACAAACAATCAATTTTAGGTAGGATTTATTTAAAATATTATTATGATCCTCAAACAGATTATCAAACATTTATTAATAAACTAATTAAAGAAGATTTAATGTTTGATGAATATAAAGGAGAAAAGTTTACAATCGATGAAGTGATAAATATTTTTAATAATATTGAAGTAGATGCAGAAACAAAACTTGCATTAATTAGCTTTTATTCTGGTGGAGAAAAATTATTTAATGAAATTAAAGAAATTGTTAATGAATTAGCAGAATTATATAAAAAACATTATGTCCATGTAAAAGATGATGTTGAGAGTTTACTTAAAGATTTAGATAATCCTAACACAGTAACATCAATTTTAGATGATTATTTTGATGGTAAAAAGTATACAGGCGAAGAAGAAGTATATCTATCAATTACAGCTTATAATCATTTAAATTATACAATGTTAAATGAGAAAAGAATTATTTATTTTGGTCTGTACTTAAGAGAAATCTTGAGTCATGTTATTAAAGATCGCGATAAAGAAGAGATGGCACTTAATGCAATTAAGACTATAAGCGATCCTACAAGATATAAAATCTTAAAATTATTAAAAGATGAACCAAAATATGCAAGCGAAATAGCAAAAGAATTAGATTTAAGTGCAGCTACTATTAATCACCATATAAACCTTTTAGTAAATATGCGCTTAATCAAAGTGTTAATTAATGAAGAAGATAATAAGAAAATATTTTATGAAGTAAATAAAGAAATACTTTCAGAAGTAATAAATATTGTGAGGAGTAATTTACTATGAAGAAATATAATTTTTTAAACACTATGAGAAAATGCCTTTTAGAAGTTTGGAAAGCTGGTAAAGGTATTTATCTTTTAATGTTTGTTTATACAATCCTTGCAACTTTATTACCTATTGCAGGTATTTTTATGCCAAGATTAATTATAGAAGAACTACAAAAAACTAATATACAATTTGAACAGATTCTTGTAACAATAGGAATCTTAACAGTCTTAATTGGAATATTTAGCTTTTTTGAAAGATTCATAACTGATTATGTGGTTGTAAAAGTGATGGGAGTTAGAATTGGTTTACTAACTGGGATTTTTGATAAAATGAATCGACTTGATTATCATTACACTGAAAATCCACAGTTTTTAAATGAACATAATGAAGCTTTTGATGTAATTGGTGGGAATACTTTTGAAGAAGTCTTTATGCGACTATTTAGAATGAGTTCAAAAGTATTACTTGCAGGAATATATATTTATTTTCTAGTTAATTTAACTCCATTTGTCGTTTTAGGGATCATTACATCAGTAATTGTAGGAATTATAATATCGCTTATAATTAAAGAAGTACAATTTAAAAAACGAAAGGATATACAAAGTGCACATAGACGTATCCGTTACTTTGAACAAACCATGACAGATTTTAGTTATGGTAAAGATATAAGACTATATAACTATCAAGACAAAATCAAAGAAAATTATGATTTTGAGATAATGTCTTATGTAAAAGTGTTTAAGAAAATAAGAAACAAAGAATACTTTCTTGGCTTTTTAGAATTATTCTTTGTCTTAATTAGTGATGCAGTACTATATTATTTCTTAATTACCAAAGTATTCGATAATCTAAGTCTTGCAATGTTTTCATTTTATCTATTAATTGCCTTAGCTCTTAGTACACTATTAAAGGAATTTGTAGAAGATGTAGTGTATTTAATTGCACAAGGTCAACATTTAAATGGCTTTTTTTACTTTATGAAAACTGAATTCAACGAAAAAGGCGAAGGTATTAAAGAACTTAACTCAGAAACTTTAGAATTAGAATTCAAAAATGTTAGTTTTAAATATCCGAATACAGATAAATGGATAATTAAAAACTTAAATCTACACATTAAACCCGGAGAAAAACTGGCTATAGTAGGTGTAAATGGTGCTGGTAAGACGACACTAGTAAAATTACTCTTAAAATTTTTTAATCCAACTGAGGGCCAAATTCTCGTTAATGGGATTGATGCAAAAGAATATGATAAGGAATTTTACCAAGATCTATTTTCTCCAGTCTTTCAAGATATCAATATCTTAGCTTTCAGTGTAAGAGAAAATATTACATTAGGGCATTCAAATGATGAAGATCGTATCTGGGAATGTTTAGACGCAGTTGGTTTAGGTGATAAGATAAGAAGTTTAGAAAATGGCCTTGATACTAGTTTATTAAAAAATATAGATGAAAAAGGGATAGTATTAAGTGGTGGTGAAAATCAAAAACTTGCAATTGCAAGAGCATTATACAAAAATGGTAAAATGGTAGTTTTAGATGAACCTACTGCAGCACTAGATGCCTTAGCAGAAGCAGAAATATATGAAAACTTTAGTAAATTAGTTCAAGATAAAACAGCTATCTTTATTTCCCATAGACTAGCAAGTACTAAGTTTTGTGATAAGATTGCTTTATTTAATAATTCTAAACTTGCAGAATATGGAACACATGATGAACTAATGAAACTAAAAGGTGAATACTACAATATGTTTGTTATTCAAGGGAAATATTATCAAAAAGGAGAAGAACATGAAAGTCAATAAAAAGATAAAATATTTATTAGGGTTAATGTATAAAGTATCACCATCATTTATATTTCTTACAATTTTTGGTTC
>DUVT01000136.1 GCA_012840905.1 Acholeplasmataceae bacterium | reverse complement strand
CTTCTTCGGATAGATTACCATTACGAATAATATTTTTTGTAACTTTTTTATATGTTTTCTTTTTAAGCTTTGTATCTTGATCAAGTATTGTTGCAACAGAAAATGTCGGTGCAAACAAAATTATTCTTAACGGATTAATAATTAATATATAAACAAGCAAAAAGGATAGTACATAAAATCCATACTCTAAATATTTGCTAATTTTATTTAGTCGTTCGCCTACTGATAATATACTACTAAGTAGCATAAGTAAAATAATTATTACAACACCAATTCCTATCATTATCCAAAATATATTCTTTTTCTTCATAGTTCTCTCCTTTTTTTAAATTATATCATAAATTAGATTTTCATAAAACAAAAAGAAAAAATTGCATTTTAAAAATGCAATTTTCCTCCAATTTATTCTTCTATATTATTTTTTTCTTCCATTATTAAATCTACTAATTCATGAATTACAGTATTTCCGGTATATAAATCAGAAATAGAAATTGTGTAAATTGTGTTGTAAACTTCATTTAAAGGAGCTTCAATTCTTACGAATCTATTATATAAGCCCTTAAATACTGCTGGAACAGAATGAAGTTTCTTTCTCGTCTTTTTTGACACATGAATCTTGTCACCAGACTTAAAAGATGTTTCAATTATGTTCTTTAACTCTTCTGGTGATACCAAACTACTAAGCGCAGGAAATGCAGTTTGCATAATAACACCTCAATTCTAATTCCCAATTGAGAATTAACTTATCAATGAATATAAGCATTATTACATTATATTCACTTATACATATATTATACCACGAAATGTAATATTTATCAAGAAAAAATTTCACCCCTAACTTTTACAATATTTCCATACCCCCTAGTTAAAAAATAAAAACATCCCGTTCGAAGGATGTAAAATTTGTTAATTAATTATTTTGAATTTTGCTAAGTTAAATGCTTTGTTTGATTCCTTTTTAAGAAATTCATCAAAATCTAGATTAAATAAAGATTTCATTTTCTTCTTACCTAACTCATATACATCTTTACCATTTACGATTGCATGATTTGTTGCAAATAGTAATAAGTTCTTTCTCATTTCAGATTCATTTTTATCTAAATAATTTAGGTAAGCAGTGTATAAATAGTTCTTTAGATAAAATGATTTATGGGAAATAAACCTAACTGCCATTTGAAATTTCTCAATTAAAGATCTCATTAACTCATCTTCTATTATGTTTTTATCAAGCAAACTGAATATTAAATTATCAAGTGAGCATAAATGATAAAAATAACCCAAACTTAAATCCATATTGATTAATGTATTAATTATTTCTTTAATTTGATTAACTTCTAACTTGTTTTCTAATTCTATATACATACTATAAATTGTAATTTCAAATATATTAATAGGACTATCATTATCTAATTGATTTATCATCAACTCTAACTCATTTTTATATTCATCTTTATTTATTTTTTCTATTAAATATTCATACTTCTTTATAAATGCTTTTACTACTAAAGCGAATAATTTGTTATCAGTATTAAACTTTAATACTTTTTCATAAATTGGTTTAATATCAAAAAAGCTTTTTGTTTGTACTCGTGAGACAAATTTTATTACTCCAGTATCTTCTCCTCTTAGATGAATTGCATAAATAACAAAATGAGCAATACCAATTTCTAACTTTTGTAATAACTTAATAAAGTTAGAAAATTTTATTTTTTCATTTGAGTGTAAATTTCTAAAATAAGTTCTCTCAGACATAACACCTTCACACAGCTCACTTACACTCATATTATTTGAAATTCTAAGTTCATCTAGTATTTGAAAATACTCTTTATAAGTTATCATAGTCAATAATCCTTTCATACATTGCAGAACTCATAAATTCCTCATCACTCAAACATTCATAATATAATTCAATATCTTCTTTTGTAATTTCAAAAGTCTTACCATCTAAAAAATCCGGATCTTCAGTAGCAAGGATAGATGCAATATAATAAAAAACAGTATACTTATTTTCAATCTCATAACGCTTTATATATTTATATAAAATTTCAAATAGCAAAACATCATTATTAACTGCTTTAGCTCTTGAATTAAACTCCAAGGCTAAATTCATTACTTTTTCAATCAAATTTCGCTCATATTTGGACTTTTCACTATGATTGACCATAATGGTTAGCAGGGTTAAATATGCTAGTGTAACGCAAATTTCATAATTACAAGCTGCTATTTTATATTCTTTATCAAGTATTATTTTTAATAAATATGCAGCTATTTTTTCTTTTTCTTTTTCGCTACAAATTCTAATATATAAATATAAAGATTCGATGTCATCATCATGAACAATTTTTCTTCTTAAAATTTCATCGAGATGCATAATTTTTTTCATTTCTAAAATGACTTCATCTTTATTAAGCATACCTAATTTATATTTCATCAAGACTATACCAAGAGGAATTGTTCTTTTTGCGTAAATAGTTTTTAACTCTTTATTTTTAATCTTAGAATAATATTTATTATATGCTTTAGTATATTGTTCATTTCTTATTAATGCGTGAAAATATTGCTCTTCTAAATTTTCCATTGTTATACGGTTATTTATGTAAAAAGAAAATTCAGATAAAGGAACTTCAATCTTTGCAAGTAATTTAGATAGTGTTTCTATATTTATTGCAATTTCCCCCGACACATATCTAGAATAATTTCTTCTTGAAACAATTCCCTCTATTATATCTTGAATGTTGATCTTTCTTTCTGTTCTTAACATTTCAAAATATTTCATTATTTCTATATCAGTAATCATATCTATCTTTATGGTTTACCCATTCACTCCTTCCTTTGATATTTATAGTCATCTCGTGATATTCTATCATAATGGTAAATTATGTCAAAAGTTTTATATTGTAAAACAATTTCATAAATAAAAAAAGTAAAAGTCATCACTTATAAAAACGATGACTTTTAGGTTAGGATAGCATTAACGGGGGGTTAACTATCCAAGTGAAATAATAAATGAGACTAGTGAGGATAACATTAATGCAATTAAGTTTGAAGCCCAATTAGTATCCCTTCCTGGTTTAAATTTTTCGGTATGAACATTATATAAAAATTTAAACTAGCATTAACATTATTTTTTTTAACTCATTTATAAATTTTCTTCCCCCCCAGTTTTATTATAACATTCCATTTTTTTACAAACAATGACATATATGTCCCAATTTTAAAACAAAAAACTGCCAAAGTTATTGTACTCTTTAGCAGCTTTTTAGTCTTTAGTTAAATAATGGTTTTGGATTTACGTTGATAAAATTGCTAACAGCTTTTGCTTGGATGTAATCTAATTCGAAGTCAAAGATGTAGTGCCAATCTTTTGTGTTGTATACAGATGTATCAGTAAGATCTTCACTAACTTTATATATGAATGTAATTACTTCTTCAGCACCAGCTTCAACATAAATATGCTCGCCTTCATAATATCTTCTTTCACCATAATAGAATTTCAATTCGCCTAGTTCAGAATCATAATTGCTTAGTTTATAAGTGAATGCAACATCGATATTGCCAGTATTCTTAACTTTTAATTGTTTAGTGAATACAGTACCAGGTTGAATAGCTTCTCTTTCATGACGCAATTGTTCAATTAGAGAGTTATTATAAGTATACCATTCTTGACCTTCTTTATCTAAATCTCTAATTTCAAGTTCTACTTTAAATTCTCCAAACTTAATTCTGTTTGTGTTTTTGAAATTTCCACTAAACCATGCAAAAGTGGATCCAGCTAATAATGTTAGAGCTAATACTAACATCGCGATTGCAGAAAGCAATGCTTTTTTCATAGAATTTCACCATAACCTTTCTATAATTTTTACTTCAGGGTCTAGTATTACACACCTCTACCACCCCGTTTGTAAAGGCGAGTTTTGCCTTTAGGCTATATAACAACGGATTCTCCGCTATTACCACTTTCAATTTTAGCCTTAAGGGACTGTAGTTCTTGCTCCATTTGTCTATATCTTTCACGTTCTGCTTCTAATTGTTCATTCAATTCAATTCTTTCAGCTAATTTTTCTTTTCTCATTGTTTTTACAAGTCTCACTATTTTTATCAAATTTAATACAATAACGATAAATAATGGAATTGCAATAAAAATTATGAATCCAATTGTAGATTTAAAAAAATCTATAATTAAACCTAATTTAGGAATCTTCATACTATATTTACCTATAACTTGATCAGCAAATATATATTGTTCATCAATCTCTTCGTTATTATCACCTTTTGTTATAAAAGCTCTTTTGTCATCAATTGTCGTTATATCATAGATTTTATGTGTTACTACCTCACCATTTGTAAAGTGAAAAGTAATAATGTCTCCTTCTTGTAACGTATCAGTCTCCACTTCTTTGGCAATGATTAAATCGCCAGTTTCAAATATTGGTACCATAGAATCAGATAACACAACAAAGAAACGATTACCAAAGAGATTTCGTTCTTGAACTCTATCAGTATTCAAGGAAATTATAACTATTATTAATGAAAATACTGTTACACCAATAAGTAAACTTTTTATCGTATATTTCATAATATTTAACATTTTTTTATTTTTCATATGCTACCCCTATGTATCAATTTTTTTATATGTATAGACTTATTAATGAGACACATTAAATATTATATGAATAATTAAAATTTTATTAACATTTTTTAACAATCTCTATAAATCCCATTAGTAAGTCTTTGGCGAAAAATGGATTGTTATGGGAAAAATAATTGAATATTACATATTTATTAAATATATTTTCAAATTAAGTTTTATTTTTCTAAAACATAATATTCTAAACTAAACTAATTATTACTGATTTATCAGATTTATTACAATATCAAAGATTAATTCTTCTCCAATGTATTCATTGCCTGCTTTATCTAATACCTCAATCACAATATAATAGTTATGTTCTTCACCTGGCATTAATTCATTTTCCGGACTATAGGCTTGATCAAATGTTAGATCTAACATTGGACTTCGTATTTCTAACCTATCACCTGAAAACAAATTAATAATCAATGCATCATCAATAAAGCCAATAATATTATCAATGTATATTTGATATTTTACTGGAGTATTTGTAGGATTTTTAATGATTAAAGTTTTTCTTAATGACTCACCTGGTACTAAAAATCCATCTGTTTCAATAAAAACTGCTTCTCCATTATTGATCTCCACAATTACATCTTCTACTTTAGCTCCCAAAAGAAAGATATAAGACAAAACAATTAACACAAGCAAAACAATAGCATTTCCTGATAAAGCAATAATTTTTAACTTCTTTCTCATTAGTTCCCCCACCCATTTTTAAGCCGCTATAATATAATACTTCTTTCAATTGTGATATACTGTCAAAATATGAAAGCAAAGTATTTTTTTATTAAATTTTTTAAAAAAGAAAAAAGAAGGATTTTAATAAATCCCTCTAATTAATCGATACATTTTCGAACTTTATACTCATAATCAAAATAAAAAAAGTTTGGTAATTACCAAACATTTTTAAAAATATAATGGGGCGGCCGATGGGAATCGAACCCACGAATGTCGGAGCCACAATCCGATGCGTTAACCACTTCGCCACGACCGCCATATATATGGCAGGGGTAGAAGGACTCGAACCCTCACTTACGGTTTTGGAGACCGTTGCTCTACCATTGAACTATACCCCTATAACCCAATGCAATAAATATTATACTAAATTTTAACCAATTTTGCAAGCATTATTTTCATTTTCTCATTAATAAAAAATAAACAGCCAAATAAAGCTGTTTATTTTTCTTCATTTATAGTATCCATAAATATTTGCGCTATTTCGCGGGTTGTTAAATCTTTAATTTCTGAATAGGGAATTACAGGAAATATCTTAATCTTTCTATAAGTTCTTTTTGGCCAACGCTTCCTAACAAGATCATTTCCTTCATATTTAATTGGTAATAATCCAGCTTCTGCGTTTTTAACTAATCTAAATGCTCCAGCTTTTGCATTTGTTACTTTATCTTCTAAGCGATCTTTAATAGTACCTTCAGGAAACAAAAGTATTGTTTGATTCTTTTTTACTGTTTCAACAGCATTTTCCAAATCCCTTAAAGTTTCTTTTGGATTTTCTCGGTTTATTGGAAAAACATCATACGCTTTTAACCAAAGTCTTAAAAATGGAATTTTTAAAACATTTTTCTTTGGTGTTAAAGTTAGTGGTCTTGGAAAATAAGGCATAAGTGCAAATGCATCTGTATATGATTTATGGTTTGCATAAGCAACTATCCTCCCATCAAGCGGGACATTTTCCACTCCTTCTACTTCTATTTTCATATTTAAATAACAACGATTTAAAAAAGCAGCTAAGCTTTTCATTAAATATGTTTTGTAAGGATGTGTTGGTTTTAAAATTAAAACCAATGGGAAATTTAATAGATAAAATATTACAACTACTAAAAAAGCTAATATATAACTTGTGAATATCCATACTAAAAATAAATATGGATTTATGAAAATCACCTGCAAAATAAAAAAAGTTACATATGCTAATATAAAAATTAAGGTAGTCATTAAATCACCTCGAATTCAGTTTATTATACAATAACATATTAAAAATAACAATTAAATTAATTAGAAAAGATGGGCAAAATTACCCATCTTGTTTAGATTTCTATTTTGTTATATTTTTGTTCTCCCTTTGTATATAAGAGCACAATCGATAAAATTGCAAATACTAAAGATGTTATTAGACCAGTTAAATATGTATAAATTGGATTACCTGTATTTGAATATACATAACCACTAGTACCAATTATAATAGCAGCAACTACAAAACCGACCCCCATAGTAATCAAAACACTTAAACTTTGTTTTATTGCTTTTACATCACTATCATAATCAAATCTTGGGAATAATAAATTAACGAATAATCCCATATAACTCATAAATAACGTAACTAATAACGGTATGACAATTAACATTATTGTATCAAGTACACCAAAGTTTAATAAGACAACTGCTAAGACTGCATTAATAATTAGGAAAGGTACAGTGATAACTAAATTCACAATTATCTTCCCATGAAAAACTTGCTTAGGAGTAATTGGTGAAGATTTCAAAATCCAAAATTGTTTTCCTTCAATTGAGATACTAGATGCAGTAGTTGATGTAATACCAAGCATAAATACTACTAATGCAACAATTATTGGATTAACAAACTGCATTGCTTCCAAACCTAAATCCAGCTCAGCCATTGCTTTTTCAATTGAAATCGCAAATACTACAACAGACACTGTTGATAGTAGTGGCCCAACAATTGTATTTAAAACATACATTGGAGAACCAAAATATCTCTTTAATTCTTTTTTAGCCAAAATAGGTCCTTGACCCTTTATCTTTAAGTCTGTAAACTTATATTTTCTTCCGCTAATACTAGAAGAAAAACGTGTATTAGCTTTTAAAAATACAAATCCAAGTAATTTAATTAAAACTACAAATGGAATAACTGAAATTAATATAAAGAATAAATAATCTAGAAAGTCACCTTTCATTCCATTATAAGCCCACTCACCAGTCTTAGATAAAAACTGACTAATAGATTGGCTAAATCTTGATGGGTCTTCTGCAGCAATACTAGTAGAAAAGTTAATAACCATAATAAAGACCATTAACGCCAAACTAAAAATAATTGTAAGCAAGTTTTTATATCTAAATCTAGGTAAAATTAAGCTTAGGCCATATGCAATAAAAGTTGAAATACTTACCGGAAATAATGGTAGTAATATAAATGTTAAGATTGCTAAAACCCAAAATAGTAAGGTAGTTTCTACATAAATTCCATAAACAATTAAAATAGGCAAATAAAGAAATGCAAATAGTACGTAGTTAATTAAAAGTAAATATGAAATTTTTGTTAAAACTACTGTATTTGTTTTTAAAGGTAAACTCATTAACAAATTAAAATCTTTAGATTTAAATAAGTAACTAATTGCATTAGATACAGTAACTATTAAGGATAAGAGAACGCACATGAAGATTCCTAAACTTAATAATGTTTCCGCAAATTCTGCTCCTATCATTTCGATAAACATGAATGAGTAAAGTAAGGCGGTTCCAAATAAGAATAATCCTAAGAGAACAAAAAGAAAGATTTTCCCAGCACTATATTTGCTTGGGTCTTTTTTCTTTCTTAACTTATTGATTGCAAAGTTATTTAAAACATTATATTTTAATGTTGTTAAAAATTTACTCATTTGCAGTCTCCAAGAATACGTCTTCTAAGGATTTGTCGCCTTTTACATCATCCATTGTTCCATATGCAATAATTTTACCATTTTTAATAATTGCAACATGATCACATAATTTTTCTGCAACTTCTAAAATGTGGGTTGAGAAGAAAATACTTGAACCTTCTTTACACATTTCCTTCATAATTTCTTTAACTAAAAATGAAGCCTTTGGATCTAACCCAACAAATGGTTCATCCAAAACTAAAAGTTTAGGCTTTCTTACTAATGCAGAAATAAGTGCGAGTTTTTGTTTCATCCCATGAGAGTAAGATGAAATCAAATCTCCTAAGCGTCCTGCTAGTTCAAAGATCTTAGCGTATTTTTCAATATCTTCCTTTCTTCTATCTGTACTTATTTTATAAATATCACAAATAAAGTTTAAATATTGAATTCCAGTTAGTTGTTCATATAGTTCTGGACTATCTGGAATATAAGCTGTAATTGATTTACATTTTATTGGATCATCCTTAATTGAGTTTCCATCAATTAGAATTTCTCCTTCTTCAAAATCTAATATACCTACAATTGATTTGATTGTAGTAGTCTTACCAGCACCATTGTGACCGATAAAACCAAAAACCTCACCAGGCTTTATATGTAAGTTTATATTATCTACCGCTTTTTTCCCCTTTGTATATGTTTTTGAAAAGTTTTTTATTTCTAACATAATTTTCACCTCAAATATTATTGTATTATAAAATACGACAAATAGCAATAAATAATTGTCAATGTCATAAACAGATTTACATTTGTAGAAAAAGAGAGTATAATGTAGATAATTAATCAATTAAAGGTGGTAATAATGATAGAATTTATTGAGAAGTTTTTATATAAAGGATTTGTTGATGGCGAATATAATTATGAACTTGTCCATATATTATCATTAATCTTTTTGCTTATCTCTATTGTGTATTTATCGCTTCGATATAAAGATAAACACGCCAAGCTAGATAAAGTCCTAAAAGTAATGTCAATTGTAATTTTATTTATTTATCTATTCAGAAGATTAATTAACGTATTTTTAGGAACTAACGTTTTCGAAGCATATTGGCCGTTTTACTTATGTAATGTAAATACAATCTTTTTATGTTTGTATCAAATATTTGGTTGGAAAAAGGGAAAAGATTTTTTCCTTGTTACTGGTCTAATTGGAGGGCTTTTTACGTTCTTTATGCCAAACGGAATCTTTAATGATAAGTATATAACACTACAAGTTTTAGATAGTGTGTTGTCACATTATGTTATAGTTGTTGTTCCATTAGTCCTCTTTTTTACAAAATCCCACATTTTACAACTAAAAAGTATGTATCAAGTATATATTGGACTCTTGGCTGTAGTTGTTAATGCAGAAATAATTCAAGTTATTATCTTTAAAGCTAATCATGATTATTTATTCTTTGATAGTAACTTACCATTTACAATTTCAGGTGTTCCTCAGTTTATAATTATTTCTGTGCTTGCAATTGTCTTAGTTACACTTGTCTATGTACTTGACTATTTATATATAAACAAAAAACAAATATTTAAATATAATTATTCAAACTAGGTAAAAACTTACCTAGTTTTTTTTAATGAAAAAAGGATATAGCATCTTTGCTATATCCTAAATTATTATCCTATTTTAACTCTACTTAAAATACTATCCATTTTTTGTGCGATGTTTACACCTAAGTGACGATAAACTGTACCTTCAACACCACCTGGATAATATCCTGGATGTGTAACTAGTTCTGCAATCTCTTCATCTTCTAACATTGCTTCATATACACTAGTTATTGGTGGACAATAACCGATGTAAGATGCATTTTCTAAAGCATTATCTTCATCTAAGAAGAAGTTAATAAATGCATGCGCAAGTTCGACTTTAGTTGCAGTTTTTGGTATAACCATTACATCAAACCAAACATTGTTCTTTTCTTGATCTACAAACATATCAAATGTAACTTCTAAATCATTATCGATTGCAAAGTAAAGCGAATCAAAGAAGTCACCTGAATATACTAAAGCAATATCTAAATTCTTTGCAGCGACACTTTCTTTTAGATCATCTGTTCCCCATTGGGTGTATTTAACTTTTTTAAGTGCTGCTTCTGCATCTTCATAATCTTTATCTGCTTTCGTATTTAAATCACGGTCTAGATAAAGTAATGCTGCAGCTACTGCATCACGACTAGAGTCATACATTCCAACTGTAACACCTTCTGGAATGATTTCTGGTTCGAAGAATACCGCCCAGCTATTAGTTTCCACTAATTCTTTAACTCCAGGTTTTGCATCGTTATACATTATTCCTAATGTGCCCCAGAAATATGGAACACCATATTTTTCATTACCCTCAAAATACTCTTCTCTTAACTCTTGTAAATGAGGATCAAATTTTTCTTTACTATAGTTTGGTAGTAAATCAAAATCTAATTCTAGTAATAGGTCATCTTCTACCATTCTTTCCATCATATAATCACTTGGAATAACGATATCATATTGACCAGCACCAGTTTGAATTCTATTATGCATAGATTCATTCGATGTAGCTTCAGTAATTACCACTCTTACCCCAAATTCTTCTTCAAATGCTTCAACTACATCAGGATTAATATATTCACCCCAACTTAACACATATAGTTTTTCACGGCTGTCACATCCAACAGCTAGAATAAACATTAGAATGAAACTAAATATGCTAATAAATTTTTTCATATGTCTTATGCCTTTCCTTTTGCTTTATTTTTTTTCGCTGCAATAATATTATACACTATTAATGCAAATAATGTGATAAGAGTGACTATTGAATTATAAGCATACCCTTTTGGCCATACTAATGATCTTCCTGACAACTTTTGATTAGCATAGATCCACATTGAGAAGTTTTTAATTTCTTCTCCTGCAACCATATAACTAATTACAAAGTCATCAAAACTCATTGTAAAAGCCAACATGGCACCCGTTAAGATTCCTGTCATAATAGAAGGAATAATAACTTTTCTCAAGGCACTAGCTGGTGTACAACCTAAATCTAAAGCTGCATCATATAAGTTTTTATCAATCTCGTTTAATTTAGGTAATACACTTAAAACAACATATGGAATAGAGAAAAATATATGAGCAATTAGTAATGTAGTATATCCTAATAAATACTCATTACCAATCAATATTCCAAAAGTCTTGAATACAAAGAATAATGATACACCAGTTACAACCTCAGCATTTAGAACTGGTACATTATTAATAAGAATCATTCTTTTTCTTCGTTTACTATTTAATGAATTAATTCCAATCGCAAATAGTGTTCCAAGAATAGTTGCAACTATCGTGGAAATAATCGAAATTGAAATCGTAACAACAATTGCATTCATTAAATTCGTATCTTTAAACATTTCACCATACCAACGGAAGGTGAACCCGCCAAAATCAGTTCCTTGACCATTTGCATTGAAAGATTGAATAATAATAATTAAAATTGGAAAATACATTAAGAACATAACTAAAGCAAGAAAAGTAAACTTCAGGCCACTTCCAACCTTTTTTACAACCTTCTCTTTTTTCACTTGATTTAAACTCATCATAGTAGCGTTTCTCCTTCCGCATCAACTCTACTAATGATATATAGAGCTCCAAGTACAATTACAAGGATAAGGATGGAAATTAAGCTTCCTACAGGATAATCTACCGCTGCAGTAGCAAGCCCTAACTTTTCTTCAATTATGTTCCCGATTAATTTAATTCTTCCTCGACTAACAATCTGGGGAATTGTAAATGATGTGGCAGTTGGTAAGAATACCATAATAATACCACTACTTACCCCTTTAAGTGATAAAGGAAGTGTGACTTTCATAAATGTTTTCCAATTATTTGCACCCAAATCTTTACTTGCTTCAAGTAAGGATGGATCAATCTTTTCTAATACTGTAAAGATCGGAAATATCATAAATGGTAATTAAACAACTACCATAACTAATACAACTGCAAATTCTGTTCCACTATAATTTAAGCTAATTCCAAAAACATTTTTTAAAAAACCTTCTGGAAGTAGCAACCTGTTTATTGTGTTAACACGCAGTAACATATTAGTAAACATTGGTAAGATTAAAATAAGTAAGAAACTAAACTTATTTTGAATCTTTAATTTAGATACTATATAAGCTACTGGATAACCAATAATTACACAAAGTATCGTTGCAATAGTTGCAAGTTTGATAGAATTCGAAAATGCGATGATGGTTTCACGGTTAAAAGATTTTTCGAATGCACTTAAGCTAAACTTTGCAGAGCTTAAATTAAAGCCTTCCATTTGAATAAATGACAAAACTAACATTAAAATAATTGGTACGATAGTTAAGATAATCATCCATACCAAATATGGAAATGCAAATCTTTTGTATTTATTCATCTTGCACCTTCATTAGATGAATCTCATATGGATCCACACTTAATCCGATTTTATCACCGACATTAACATTCTCATATTTATGAAGAACAAACTCTTGACCATTAACGATTGCACAAATCTCAAAGTGAACACCTTTGAATAATGTAGCATCAACTACACCAACTAATTTAGCTTCTTCAAGATCTACTACATCAAAATCTTCAGGTCTAATAACTACATCACATTCTTCGCCAACTTCAAAGTTGTCATCAACGCAATCAAATACAGCACCCATAAATTCAACTTTCCTGTTACCTAAGTACTTACCCCTAATTATATTGCTCTCACCAATAAAACTCGCTACAAAACGATTTTTCGGCTCATTATAGATATCTTCAGGGGTACCGATCTGTTGAATAACACCTTTGTCCATAACAACTACTGTATCAGACATTGTTAGTGCTTCTTCTTGATCATGAGTTACAAAGAT
>DUVT01000135.1 GCA_012840905.1 Acholeplasmataceae bacterium | reverse complement strand
ACCAGGTAACTTACTCATATCAATTTCAGCTAAAGCAATTTTTACTGCTTCAATTAAATCAAACTTATCTGGTGAATATAAAGTCCAAAGCCCACCTTTTATTACATTGTTTTTGAGTTGTTTTACATGAACATCAGAAAACCTATTTTCAATTCCCTTTTTCTTACTTATGTATAAATCATATAATACATCCGTATGGACATCAAAAATTTTCATTACTCCACCTCAAAGTTACAAGTGTTAATTAAATCATCAAGTGATTCTCTCCTTATAACTTCTCTTATTTTATCCTCTTTTACAAATATAACAGCACCCTTAGTTAGGCCATTATAATTCATTGCCATTGAATATGTGTATGCACCTGTTGCATAAACAACAATTGTATCGTTCTTTTTAACTTCAGGTAGTTTTACATTTAAAGCAATAATATCGCCTGATTCACAACACTTACCAACTACATCATAGAAGTTAAGTAAGTTTTCATATTCTTCCTCTTCCGTTAATTCATCTTTAATTCTATTTGCAACTTCAACAGTATATTTCGCTTGATATAAGGCTGGGCGAATATTATCACTCATCCCACCATCGATAAATAAATATTTCTTACCACTAAATGTAGTCTTTAAAGCACCACATTTATATAATGTAAAGCCTGAATCACCAACTAAAGCTCTACCTGGTTCAATCATTAATTTATTTATACTTAAGCCATGACGAGCTATACCTTCTTCAACACTTTTTACAATCTCATTTAAAATTAACTCAAGATCGATTTCTTTATCACTATCTGTATATTTAATTCCAAACCCGCCACCAAGGTTAAGGGTATTCATCTTGTAGTTATATTTTGTTTCAAAACGTTTAATAAAGTTAAGCATTGTTTTCGCTTCCGCAACAAAACTCTTTGGATTATTAATTTGCGAACCAATATGTGAATGGAAACCATCTAAATGTAAGTATTTAGAATTTAAATAAATATTCATAACTTTATTTAAGATCTCATCATCATGAATTGATTCACCAAATTTTGAAGAAAGGAGACTCGTTTCTATATATGCATGGGTATCTGCATGAATTCCTGGATTAATTCTAAATAAAGTATTTACTTTTTTCTTTTTTGCTTTTGCAAGTTCTTCTAACTTTACAAGTTCAGCGAATGAGTCAACAACTATATATTCAATTTCCAAATCAATTGCCATTTCTAATTCTTCAATACTTTTGTTGTTTCCATGTAAAATTACACGGTTCATTGGAAATCCACTTTTATTAATTAAGTGCATATCACCACAACTTACTGCATCAATTCCAAAGCCCGCAGCATCTAGCATCTTACATAAGTAAGGAGCTAAGAATGCTTTTGAAGCATAAATTATTTCACAAGTAAATTTATTTGATTTGAAGTTTTCACTAAAGATTTTAATTTTTTCTTCAATTCCAACTTCATCATAAACATATAAAGGTGTCTTATACTTATCTGCTAGTTCAACTAAACTGTAATTACCAACATATAAGTTATTATCAATTACACGCATTGACTTAGTTCTCATAATTCAATATTCCTTCCCTTATTTCATTAAATAATGAATATAGTTCTTCTTTTTTTGTTAACGTAATTAATTTTTGTTTATATTGTTTTAAGTTTTTAATTCCTTTTAAATACCAAGCAGCTAGTGATCGCATCTCTAAAACTGCTAGTTTTTCTATCTTTTCTTCTAGTAAGTAAGAAAAATGTTTTTCACACATATTAATTCTCTCCAGTGGAGTAGGGCCACTCTTTAGAGGCTTACCACTAAAATAATCAACTAAATCTCTAATTAACCAAGGATTTCCTAATGAGCCTCTTCCTACCATTATAAAATCAACATTAGTATATTCAAACATCCTCTTTGCATCTTCAATAGTTTTAATATCGCCGTTTCCTATTACAGGAATATTTACATTTTCTTTTACTTGTTTGATATAGTCTAAATTAACACTTCCGCGATACAAGTCAGATTTAGTTCTTCCGTGCACTGCAATTAAAGCAGCTCCAGCCTTTTCAGCTTCTTTTGCAACTTCAACAGCATTAATAGATGTATGATCTAAACCTGCTCTTATTTTTATACTTACAGGTTTACTTACATTACTCTTTACTTCTCTAACTATTTCACCGATAAATTTTGGGTCTTTAAGTAGACTACTACCTGCATTTGCTTTTAATACTTTTCTTACAGGACAACCCATATTAATATCTATAATATCAGCATTTGTTTTTGTATCGATGAATTTAGCAGCTTCAACTAAAGATTCGATGTCACCACCAAAAATTTGTAAACTTATTGGGTGTTCTGCATCTTCTACTTTTGTTAGTTCAATCGTTTTATCATTTTGATAAACTAGTCCCCGAGCACTAATCATCTCGGAATAAAGTAACCCAACACCCATTTCTTTCATTATTTTTCTATAACTTCTATTTGTATAACCTGCCATTGGAGCAAGCACTATTCTATTTTTTATATCTACATTTTCAATCTTCATAATAATCTTATTTATTATATCATAGAAAACTTTGTTTTTAAAGAATGGAGAAAAAATATTCTCATAATTTTAGTCTAATAATGATTAATTACCATAAATTAGAAATTAATAGTTGCAAGCAATTTTTTCATATAGTATAATAAATTTAATCGGTTCTTATTTATAAAAAATTATTGAAAATGTAAGCGCTTCCCTATCATAATTGAAATGAGAAGCTAAGAACTAGATTTAAAAGGATAGGAGGAAATGTATGGACAAACAAACAATTTTAATTCTCGCCTTGGTTATTGGTGCAGCTGTAATTTCGCTTTTATATGCATTTTTCTTAAAAGCGCAACTTTACAAGCTGAGTGCAAAACATGAAAAAATCGAAGAAATAGCTTCGTTTATTAAAGAAGGAACACAAGCATTTTTAAAAAAGGAATATAAAATTATTGCCTTATTTGTAGGTGGAGTTGCAATTCTTCTTACAGTATTAGGTTTTATTCCTGCATTTAGCGGAGCTGAAGGCATAGGCTGGAAAGCTGCTCTGTGCTTTGTCTTTGGAGCATTATTTTCAGGTCTTGCAGGCTATGTAGGAATGCAAGCAGGAACAAAAGCAAACAGTCTTACTGCTTCTGCTGCAAATACAAGTGGAATGAGTAGAGCATTAAAAACTGCATTTACAGGTGGTTCTATCTCTGGATTAAGTGTCGCAGGTTTTGGCCTACTTGGTCTTAGTGCTTCAGTACTAATTTTATATTTAGCAACAGATAGTTTAGCATTAGCAGGTCAAATTGTAATCGGTTATGGTCTTGGTGCATCATTTGTTGCACTATTTGCTCGTGTTGGTGGCGGTATTTATACAAAAGCTGCTGACGTTGGTGCTGACTTAGTAGGTAAAGTTGAAGCAGGTATCCCTGAAGATGACCCAAGAAATCCTGCTGTTATTGCAGATAACGTCGGAGATAATGTAGGCGATATCGCTGGTATGGGTTCTGACTTGCTTGAATCATATGTAGGTGCAATTATTTCTGCATTCACACTTGGCGTTGCATCAATTATATACTCACCTGCCATTACAGCAATCTTCCCATTACTAATCGCTGCAACTGGATTAATTGCTGTAATGATAAGTATTACAGTTATCCGTTCAAAAGAATGGAAAAACCCACAAAAAACATTAAATATTGCAACATATATCGCAAATATAACTGTGGTAGTTGCATCATTAGTATTTAGTTTATTATTACTGGATTCAGTAAAACCTTTCTTTGCAATAATTACAGGACTTTTAGTTGGTGTATTTATTGCATATATAGCAGAATATTATACTTCTGATAAATTTAAGCCAGTTAAAGAAGTAGCAGACGAATCACAAACTGGACATGCTACAAACATCATCTCTGGATATGCAGTTGGTATGCGCTCAACAGCGATCACAATTATTGTTCTTGTAGCTGGTATTTTAGTAGCTTACTTACTAGAGGATATGTATGGAATTGGGCTAGCAGCAGTTGGTATGTTATCAACAGTAGGTATTACTGTTGCAATCGATTCATACGGTCCAATATCTGATAATGCCGGTGGTATAGCAGAAATGGCTGATTTATCTAAAGAAGTTAGAGATATTACCGACAAACTTGACTCTGTTGGAAATACTACAGCAGCAATCGGAAAAGGCTTCTGTATCGGGGCAGCAACTCTTACTGCTCTTGCACTCTTTATGTCTTTTGCAAATGCAGCAGGAATTGATTCTATAAGTATTTTAGAGCCTCTTGTAATCATTGGTCTACTAGTTGGAGCAATGCTTCCTTACTTATTTACATCTCTTACTATCAATTCTGTTGGTAGAGCAGCAAATAAAATGATTAATGAAGTAAGAAGGCAATTTAAAGAAGACCCAGGTATTATGGAAGGTACATCAAAACCTGATTATGCAAAATGTGTTGAAATCTCAACAGCAGCAGCATTAAAAGAAATGATTCTTCCTGCTATCATTGCTGTTATTACTCCAATCTTAATGGGATTTATTTTCGGAAATAAAGCATTAGCAGGATTATTAATAGGTTCGCTTGCAAGTGCTGCGATGTTAGCTATCTTTATGGCAAACTCTGGTGGTGCTTGGGATAATGCGAAAAAGTTAATCGAAAGTGGGCTATATGGTGGTAAAGGTAGCGAAGCTCACAAAGCTGCAGTTACTGGAGATACAGTTGGAGATCCATTTAAAGATACTGCTGGTCCTGCAATGGATATCTTAATTAAACTAATGTCAATGATTGCCTTAATGATCGGTCCTGCAATCGCAACAATTGGTTCATTATTAGAAAGATTCTTCTAAAAAATATATCTAAAAAACCCATACCAATATCGGTATGGGTTTATCTTTTTTTACTTAATCACAATTCCATTTTCCATCTTCAAAGTTACAGGCTCCACCATTATTATCTTCAGTTAATGACTTTAATTTATTTAAAGGAACTCCTTCCTCATTTGCAATTTTCTCTAATGCATTAATAATTACTTCTTCACTTTGAGCACCACTAATCGCATACTTTTGGTTAATAACTAAAATTGGAACACTATTTATTCCATAAGCTCGTGCCAACTCTACATCACTTACAACTGCTTTTTCAGTTTCAGGATTATTAAATTGTTTTTTCCACTCTTCAAATGGAATGTTTGCTTCTCTAACTGCTTCTTCTAAAACTGCTATATCTTCAATATTCTTACTTTCAACAAACATTTTATTTTGAATTTTATCAAATAAATCCCAATACATTTTGTCTCCGCCAATAATTCCTGCAGCTTTAGCTGCGATTAATCCTGGCTTTGATAATGGAAAATTAAAGTCTGTCTTATGCATTCCTTCTATATTAAAACGGTGTTCATCATCATTTTGATTTGCATGTTTCCAGTGCCCTAATACTTCTGGCTTCACTGCTTCACGAGAACCAAATTGACGAATAAAATCTTCTTCACTCCAGGCTAAAGCAAATGAGCGGTGATTTATTTCAATATTATTAAATCTTTTTGCAACCTTGCGCATTCTTGCAGACATCGGAAAACAAAAACTACAAATTACATCATGAAAAAATTCTATTTTTAACATCTTCAATAACTCCTTCTATATATTATTCACTTAATTTTTACATAAATTAATCATAAGTAATTATATCACTTATACTTCTTTATTATGTCCATTTTGCATTATCTAATAAAGTATAAAAGATCACTTTTAAAAAGTGATCTTAAAGTTGGTTTATTTAATTATAACCATTCCTTGCAGAGACTTCATTAACTGCTTCAGCAAATAAGCTTCTTGAACGTTTATTATTGTCCATATTGTTATTCTTCTTTTCCAAATATAAATCCCTTACCTCATTCCAAAGTTTATTAATTTTTAACCATTGAATTTTTCTGGTAATTTTTAAAACCCTTTGCCTTGTTTTTCCCAGTAATAAGAATTTTGTTTTTTATTAAATTTAATATATTGTTGACTACCATCTTTGCAATTATAAACAATTGCAAAGTCACAACTATGTATTATTTTACTATTTTCATTATCCTTAACTTTAATTGTAAAGACACGAGTGGAATCCTCACAATAATCATATTTAGAATTATTAGTTTTTAAAATCTCATTAAACCCATTCATTAATATGTGTTTTATCTCTTTTGGCCCATATTCTTCATCGTCATCATTTACTTGAATGTTTACATCAAAGTCAAATCCAACATTACTACTATTATCACTAGTAATCATGTTCCTTTGGGAACTACCTACAAAATCAAATCGAAATGTAAAATAATCTCTTACTTGATCTTGAACCTGATGAATAAATTCAATTAATTCATTTGTCAAAGGCATAAATTCTCTTTTTGCAACATTCATAAAATTGTACACGAAAAAATCCTCCTATATTATTATCCCAAGCCTTCCATATAGATTAAACTATATCGGAACGGCATATCAATTTCGTATTCATTTGTCAATACTTTTTTAGAAAATCCCCATAACTTTCGTTATGGGGATTTCTTATTTAAACTGGTTTAGATTTTCATTATAGAAATAATTACCAGCTTTTAATTTGTTTATTAGTTCTGTTTTATTTAAATCTAGGTCATCACAAAGTTCATCAAGAGAACTATAGTGATCCCTTAATTTTGTATTAACAATGCTAACTAATAAATTTACATCCATCTTTAATAAATTCATTTTCATCACCTAATTAATTACTTCTTTTAGAGATTCGTGTTCCTTCTT
>DUVT01000307.1 GCA_012840905.1 Acholeplasmataceae bacterium | reverse complement strand
CAGATGAAAAATTCACAATGGAAGAATTAATTGAAAGATTCTCAGTTAGTGGCTTGCAAAAGTCTCCAAGTATCTTTGATGAAAACAAAATGAAATGGTTGAACGGTGAATATATTAAGGAATTAGAGTTTTCAAGATTTATGGAACTTGCAACTCCATACTTTGAAAAGTCTGTAATTAAAGGTCGTTATCCATATGAGAAATTTGGAAAAATTCTTCAATCACGTATTGAACTCTTTAGTGAAATAATTGAAAAAGTTAAATTTATCGATGTGTTTGAAGAAATTGATAAATCACTTTATGACCACAAAAAGTTTAAGTTAAATGCAGATATTGCAAAACAAGTAATTGAAGAAAGTTTGAAATTATTGGATGCATTAACCGACTGGACTGAAGATAATATTAGAGAAATTGTTGGTGTGGTTGCAAAAACATTAGAGTTAAAAGTTGGTGGAGTATATACTGTTTTAAGAATTGCTTTATCAAGTCAAAAAGTAACACCAGGTGGTGCAGCTGAGATAGCTGATATTTTAGGTAAAGAGGAATCACTAAAAAGACTTTCTCAAAGTTTAGAATGGTTAAACTAATCTAAAAATTTATATAATATGTAATATAGCGAATCTATTATAAAGTAGATTCGCATTTTTTTAATGTAAAATAATATAATTTGTATATGTAATAAATATTACTTTTGTAATTTACATCTTTACTATTGAGTTGTTTTTATATATAATTGAAATGCGGAGGTAGTATTTAGATTATGAGAAAAAGTATTTTATTGATGATTTTATTATTTTTTGTTATAATGTTAACTGCATGTAAACATGTAGAAGATACAAACGGAACTGATGATTATACAATTCAAACTTATACAGATGCAGATATTCTTAGTAATCATAATAAATATGTTGTTGTGGGAATGGTACAAACCTCACTTCGTAATCAAGGTAAATTTAATGCATCGAAATTATCAGGTGTTTGTAAAATTGATCAAGTTAATGCAAAAAATGAAACTATTACTTTCGATTTAGATGTAAAGTGTGAAAAGGGTAATATGAGGGTTGTATTAATTCATGGTGATAAAATAATAAAAGATTTTAAAATTAATAGTCAAGAAACTTATACAATCGAAAACGCAAATGGTAAGTATATATTAAAAGTTGTTGGCGAAAGTGCAAAGTTTAAAATTAACTATGTAATTTCTTAAAACTTTTTATTAGAATTACTCCCTTATATATTGGTAGAGATGGAGAACTATAATGCAAAAGCAAAAGACTAAACAAATTCATATTAATAAAATTAAACCATTACTAGGTAAAGCAAGTGTAATAGATATAAGAGAAAAAGATGAATACTTATCTGGACACTTACCTAATACTAAAAATATAGTAATGGATGAACTTTTAAATAACCCTAGTAAATATTTAAGTAAGAGTGAGCCTACATATCTTGTTTGTAGATCAGGTAGAAGAAGTAAGGATGCTTGTGAATTTTTAGATAAATTAGGCTATCAAGTAATAGATGTTTCTGGGGGAATAATTGAATATGATGATAAGTTAGAAGAAAAAGACTGATTTAAATCAGTCTTTTTTTAGTCTATTAGCATACTTTGGTCTATTTGTTCAAGATCATATTTTGCAGGACCATCTATTTTTTTACCAGTATATTTAAATCTTGAACCATGACATTTACAGTCATATGTTTTGTCAATAGGGTTAAATCTAAGACCACATTTCATATGTGGACATATTGCTTTTACAAAATACACTTTTCCATCTTCATCTTTATACATCCCTAGATGCATTCTTTTATATTTTAGGACTTTGCCTGTGTTAGCTGATAATGTCCATTTTTTTGCTTGTGGGAAAATTCTAGTTTTAATTAGTGTAGGTAACATTTTTGCATTATAAGTTAAAAGTTTAGAAGTTAGTTTTACTCTTCTAGGATTGAAGAGTTCGCTAAATCTACT
>DUVT01000134.1 GCA_012840905.1 Acholeplasmataceae bacterium | reverse complement strand
TAAACTTGAACGCATTAAAAAGTATAAAAATACTAGTGATGCTATTAACATTACAAGAGAAGCAATAAATAACCTATAATCAAGTGTTAAGACATCTAATCGTTTAATCTCGAAATTATAATATGTTTCTGCTTTAATATTTTTTTCTGCTAATCTATTGATTAATTCTGTAGGATTAGGAGTATAAACGTATTGATATTTATCACCTTTATTAAATGATTTTTCAAATCTGTCATTTGTAAATTCACTACTTACATAAACTAGCTGATCTTCTTTTTCAAAACCTAAATTATTTACAACTCCTACTATTTCAAAATTCAAACCATTTAATTCTTTTTTATACTTTCCTTTAGTTACATGATAGTCAAAATAGGAATTAATAATTACTTGATTTGGACCTAACTCTAAAAGTGAGATAGGTTTTTTTTCTAAATTGATGATGTCATCATTTACTTCAAAGTATTCACTATCAATTAGTTCATCAATAGATAATATTTTACTTTCCATAAAGATATCTTTTGAATTAATTGAGATAAGGGAATTTTTATATGAGTTGAAATTAATATAAAGATTTGGATTATTGTTATTTACTATTCCAACTATTTCATATGTATAATATGAAAATTTCTCTTCTTCATCAAGTTGGAATGTAAAACCGAGGAGTTGTTCTGGATGTTTAATTCCAATTGATTTCATTAAAGGATGATTTAAAAGTTTATCTACTAAAAGTTTATCAATTAATGCTTCATTTGGCTTTTCAATTAGTCTCCCATAATTTTTATATATTTTCGGATTATCCAAAATTTCAACTGGCATAACCGACATAAAGTGCCTACCTTTGTCGTTGCGAACATATAAGTTATTTGAAAGACCTCGATAATATGCATTACCAAAATTTGAAACTATTGTTAACTCCGGGTGCATTATTAATACTTCTCTATCATTTAGTTCATTTTTTACTGTATAATAACCTTCTTCAATAATCACTATATTACGATTGAAATAAAAGAAATCATCTTCGTTAATATTTCTTGAAGTAAAGAAATTTATAAAACCAAAAGTAATTATTATAGAAGCTAAAAATAATACTACAAACATTAACTTTTGTCTTCTTCTAAGACCATTAAGTTGGTTAAATGCAAATTTAATTGTATCTTTAAAACTAATAATTGATTTATTTCTAAAAGATTTATTTTCAATTTTAGGTAGATTATAATCAAACTCTTCTAAATCTTTAAGATCAAACTTAGGTCTTGTTTGATCTAATACTTTTAAATCGCTTTTCTCATCAATGTATCTAATTTTCACATTTTCAATTGGCGACTGAATATAAAATGTATTATCTTCAAAAACAACATTTAATGCTAATTTTTGTTTTTTGTCTTGGTAAAAATAATTTATTTCTAAATTATTTTTTATATGTTCCTCTTGGTTTAATTCTTTCAAATAAATATTATCATCATGTAATTCAAGAATATTATTATTGGTATTTATTTCATCTTTAATTATTTCACCATCTAAAACTTCGATTATACGATCAGCATATGTATGTGCTAAGCGAACCTCATGAGTTACTAAAATAACTAAACACTCTTTGGAAATCTTTTTTATAACATTCATAATTTGCATTGTATTTTTTTGATCTAAGTTTCCAGTTGGTTCATCTGCAATTACAACGTCAGGACTTTTCACTAAAGCGCGCGCAATCGCAACACGTTGTTGTTGGCCACCACTTAATTCTGTAGGTTTTCGGTTTTTATATTTCAACATCCCGACAGCATCAAGTACATAATCTATTCTTTCTTCTATTTCTGCTTTTTTTAGACCAAGAATTTTTAAAACTAATTCTAGATTTTGATAGACAGTCAAATCAGGAATTAAATAATAATTTTGAAATATATAACCAAAATCACTATTTCTAATTACATCCCATTTACTTGCTTGATATTTTACAAGTTTATAATCTTTAAATTCAACTTCACCACTATTAAGTTTTTCTAATCCACCTATTACATTAAGTAAAGTTGTCTTACCACTGCCACTAGGACCAAGTAAACAAACTAAACCAGTCTCAGGAAATTCTATACTTGTATTATTGATCGCTTTAATTTCATTGCGTTTGTTTTTATTATAAAATTTATATAAGTTTTTTACTTTGAGCATACATTTCACCTACTCTGATCTCAGTGTTGTATATAAACTTTTGCTTACTTGTCTTTTAATAAATCTACT
>DUVT01000133.1 GCA_012840905.1 Acholeplasmataceae bacterium | reverse complement strand
AGAAAAAATAGCCAATACTTTCGTATCAGCTATACTTAACTCTAATGGTGCCACTGGACGGATTCGAACCGTCACGCCTTGGGGGCGCTTGATTTTGAGTCAAGTTTGTCTACCAGTTCCAACACAGTGGCATGCTATTATATTATACTATTTTTTACATTAATATACAATAATTTTTATTCAGAATTTGAATACAATTATTTACAAAACATATACATTTATAGAGGTGAACAATTCTATGATGGACAATAATTTTGTTAGGAAATCTTTAGAATTAAATCTATTTTTCCTAAGAATAATGAAAGAACATTCTTTATTTATGTCTGTGGGATTTATTGAAAAAAATCGTAATTATATCGACCTAGCACTTAATTTCAATAAAGAATTTAATGCTTTATTAAATCAAGCAACTGAATTATCCAGAGGCTTATTTACTATTGGTGATGATGCTGTAACTGATTATACAATGGATGCGGAAAATGCTGTAATGAACCAAACTGGAGTTCCTGTAGACACGAGATTAACACAAATGCAAATGAATATGCGTAAACAATCCTTAACAAGACTAAATACTTTTGATTTAGTAGGGGATGTAAGAGCA
Organism: Acholeplasmataceae bacterium; assembly: GCA_012840905.1. GTDB lineage: Bacteria > Bacillota_I > Bacilli_A > ML615J-28 > CAG-698 > DUVT01. The sequence goes on along the minus strand of DUVT01000133.1, from coordinate 1,243 downwards.
TTAAATAATCGTGCGATTGAGTTAACATCAAGATTAATTAGGTATAAATCAGATGTATTAAATGATCAATTAAGTTGTAAAATATTCTATAATGTCTATCCATTATTAATCGATCATATTCGTAGAGAAGCAATTTTATTTGTAGATTTACTAAATAAACTGCAAAACAATGATCATGAACATATTTATGAAGAACTGGCTTCTGATGAACTTTTCTGGAATCAAATTATGGAAGAACATTCTGAATTCATTCGGGGTTTACTAGACCCATCTGAAGCTAATTTAATTGAGATTGCAGATGATTTTGCTGAAGAATATGAAGAGTTGAATCGTAGAACATATGCTGAGTATAAAACTAAAGGAATTAGTAATCAAGTAAGAAATGAAGCACTTGCTTTAACAAAAGAAATTAAAGGCTTCAAAACTCAAGCAGTTCAAGGTTTACTTGCATGTCAAATAAAATCAATGATTAGCCCACTTCTTGCTGACCATGTTTTAAGGGAATCTAATCATTACATAAAACTATTAGAAAATGTAAGAAAGCACTAGTTAAAAAACTAGTGCTTTTTATTATGCTTCTTGAATTTCAAAAACATATTCTTGTAAAGATACTTGATTCATAACATCTTGTAGTTTTCTAGATTTAGGTAAACTAAAGTAGATAACTGATTCTTTTAGATGTTTATCATCATGAATAAATTTATTTAATAAATAACTCTTCCTTACAATAACTCCTTGTGAAGCTAAATTATCAAATAATTGTTTTTCATGTTGTTCATCAAAGACAATTCTAATTCTTTGAACCTTCTTTGTTTGTGTTAATCTTTCTGATAATCTTCTAGAGAACATTGTAATCGGTAAAACAATTACTACTGTTGTTCCAGCAATCACATAGTTATATAATCCACCAGTACCGATTAATAAACCAAGTGCTGATGCTAACCATAACATAGCTGCGGTTGTTAGACCTTTTACATTCCCACGATTATGAATAATACTACCTGCACCTAAGAAACCAATCCCACTTACAACTTGGGCAATAATTCTTCCAGGTTCAGAATGTGGGTTATCTCTAAAGATGTTTTGTTGCAAAATTGCAATTAAGCTACTGCCTACACAAACTAATGTGAAGGTGAAAAATCCTGCAGGTTTATTTTTAATTTCACGTTCATACCCTATTGCTGCACCAACTATTGCAGCAGCTAGTACTCGAAGCATTTGTTCAATTAATAGTGGATCCATT